>NZ_JAKJSY010000054.1:0-34592 GCF_050337445.1 Vibrio minamisatsumaniensis
TTATAGGGGTTACTCATTAAGATCCCCTCCTCCTCCCATCGATTAGTCATGGCGGATGGTTAAGGGCGTAGCGCCAATTATCGCATAACGTATGGGATGATAGACTCAGCCAGGTGGCGCGTAAATTTGCCTCAGGATCACAAAAAAGGAGCGTATAAACGCTCCTTTTATTCCACCTAACACATATCTTTTGCTAGGTTCTGTAAAGTACCTTAACCACATGCCAGCCGAATTTTGTTTTAACAAGATGTGGGACAAGCGTCTCACCAGAAAAACAAACTTTATCAAACTGAGGCACCATTTGGCCTTTTTGAAATTCGCCTAAGTCACCGCCCTTTTTGCCAGATGGACATGTTGAATACTTCTTCGCGAGTGCTTGAAATTTAGCGCCTTTTTTAAGCTGCTTAATAATGTCTTCTGCTTGTTCTTTATGCTTCACCAAAATATGAAGTGCTGCTGTTCTTGCCATGATCATTCTCTGTTTGTTTCTGTCAGTTGACTTACAAGCGTTGCTTAGAACATTGCCAAGGTACTGACTATTATAAATCGATTAATCGCTAACGACTTGTCGACATGAAGCCATCGACATTGAACGTAATTTTACCCCAAGATCTCGTGTTCTTCACTCTATAACCCAAAACAACTCTCCTAAAGCGTGGTAATCGGACACCCAATGACAGAACGCCGAGTTACGCTTTGTGTCCTGTACTTAGGTTTCACGATTTTTTCTTGGGCATAGGGTAGCTCTTACTCACAAATTCCACTTCCTCAACTTCATTGACATGATTGGTAAAAGAGGCCAATGCATAGAGAGTGTTCGCCACTAGGTTTGCGTATTTAAAAAGAATCGGGTCTGGCGATTTTTTGCTTTCATGATGTTCAATACTCACCAAAGCTCGCACAACTTTCTTAGCCTGACAACGACACAAGTGAAGTTCACTGGACACTCGGTGTCCACCGGGTAAGACGAAGCCTTTAAAACCCCCTTCTAGCTGCTCACGGATACGGTGATAGTCTTGCTTGAGCTCGACCAATTCAGACTCGGTGATGGCAAGCTTACCGCGCACAGAGCCATTCAAATGGTAGAGGTTTGGCTGCAAGCGTTGCAGGATCTCACGAACCTGAGGCTCTAGCTCTAAAGACAACACCAATCCAACTCGGCAACAAAGTTCATCCGATAAAATCTCAAAATCACAGATAGGACTGTCTTCATAAATAAACGGGTAACAAAACTCGTCCCAATCTCGACTTACTGGTTTCACGTACCGATCCTTACACATAAATAGTCATCAAACGCCAATATACCAAACTCTTGGATTTAGACATAAAAAAGCCCTCACATTGGAGGGATCCTAAAGAAATCGATTAAACGAGATTACTCATTAGACACTTTTTTGTGGCCTTCTTGTAGGTGAACAAAATCGACCAGATCGTCGCCTGACACTTGGTATGCTTGACCAAATCCTTTAACGAACAGGCCGTTCTCTGCTTTAAGGTTGAATAGAGAGAAGTCTTGAAGTTGGCTCAAACCATCAATGATTTCACCAAAACGCTCTTGCATCTGGCCGATCACTTGAGTCCAAAGCTCTGTTTCACGCTCTACAACACTTGCTTGAGCATCAAACGTTAAACGCTTACGTGCATAAAGCTGCTTCGAGCTCTCTTCGTCTTCGATCATCATCAAAGAGACTTGAGGGTTCGCTTTCAAGTTACGAGCATGACGAGCAATATCAGAAATGAGAACAAAGTAACCTTCTTGGTTCTGAACGAAAGGTGCGTAACTTACGTTCGGGCGACCTTCTTCATCAACCGTTGCAAGTTGAAGGGTACGGCGCTCTTGGCGAAACTCTTTAATTTCTGGACCTAGACGACCTTGTAGACGTTCTTGTTTTACTTGCTGTTCCATGGGTAATTCCTTTCTTCACGTTCTCTGATTTATTATTTTTGCCCGAGGTTGAGCGATCATTTCGCGAACTAAACGACCCTCGAGCATTGATGTCTTGTTTAAGCCAGTTGGCAACCCTATGTAAGATTGCTGCTGATTATTTACTATTGACTGTACTTAAGCTTGTTTTTTTAGCGCTTTGAAGCGTTCTACTTGGTCGGCAATCAGCTCACGCTTTTCATTGCGGCCTAAGTAAATCTTAAAAATGTTCTCGCCAGTTTCACTGAAGAAGCCGAAGTAATGACTTTCACGCCCCATGAACGCCTTGCTCACCAAACCGATATGTTTAACGTTATCCAGTTTTAGGTGGCCATGAAGCTCGCCCTCTTTGCCCATTAGGTTGTAGTAACCACGCGCTACTTTACCTTTCGGGAATGGCGCTTTTACTTCAAAGATAGAACCAAATGAATGCACAATTGTGGTCACAGGGCCCCAACCCACTAAACCTTCTAGAATCTCTTGAGCACGGCTGCCATCTAGCATTACCGCCATGTCGTTTGGAAAAGCAGCAACCACTTCAACCTCTGAAACACCTAGCTTCTCCGCAATGGCGGTCGCCAGTAGTTTTGGCTCTTCTTCTAGAATTCGAGCGACACGTTGTTCTAGAGTTTCTGTCATTTCTAATCTTGTCTCTGTCATTGAATAGGTTCCGTATAAACGAGTAATTTACGTAAGTTATAAACTAAAAATTCGAGATTAAGCGTGCTTCAAACTTGCATGCGGGTGTACGCCCGAACCTGACGCTTTAGGCGCTGGGTGCATAGTTTGATATTCAGCGTTGAGCACTTGAATTACACTCTGCGCTAGGCTTACTGCCCAAAAGCTGCCAGCAATAGTCAGGCTCAAATAATCTTCCGAAAGTTCAACTAAACCGTTCTTTTCCCAATGCGCAAACAGAGGTTTTAGGTAGTCGAACGTGTCTTGTCCCATAAAGCTCGGTAGCGTACTTCTTCTAACAACACCAGAATCGAAACCTGCCTTTAATGTTGAGAAGATTGGCTCTGCTGAGCTTTGCTTCGTCATCATGGCAATAGGTAATTGACCTTGCTTTATAGACTCCATGTAGCTCTCTAAAGTTCGATGCTGCATCACGCCATGACCACCGATGTTGCCACCAGCGCCACAACCAATGGGTAGAACTTCGGCATAAGTTTTCGCTAAGCTGTTGTAAATACTGCGTTCGCGGTTATCACGAGTCCAGTGATTCACGCTCAGTTGCTTAACCTTATTTTTTGCCATGAACTCCACACCTGCCAAATACATGCTCGCTTTATCGGGCGTATTGGCCGGTGGTGGGATTTTTCCTTTTTCAACAAGATTAAGCATAGGTGCATTGCCCGCAACAATCAGTTGGTAGAGGTCAATGCCGTGTGCGCCAGTAGACATGTAGTCTTCTAAATCTTGCAGGAACACTTCCATCGATTGGTGTGGTAATCCGTATAACAGATCAAGAACGATAGGCGCTTGCTCGGTGCGGCTTAGTGAACTGATACGTTCCAATACCACTTCTCGGTCATCTAGGCGCTTAGCACTGCGTCGAACTTGAGTATTGAAACTTTGAATACCGAATGAGAAACGATTGAAGCCACCTTCAAGCGCACGATAAAACATCTCGTCACCAAATCGATTGATGCGCCCTTCCAATGTCATCTCAACATCGTTTGCTAGTGGGAAATATTGACGAATCGCTTTACCCAGCTGTTCAACTTGCTGAGGTGACAAATCGGTGGGTGTTCCGCCACCAATATAGACCGCGTGAAATAGTCCAGACTGAGTCCAAGGTGTTTTGGCTTTCTGCTTTAGCTCAACCATCAGTGCGTCGAAATACTCATCCACTAATTTACGGCTTGCGGCATTTTGGAAGAAATTGCAGAACGTACAACGCACGCGACAAAAAGGAATGTGGATATACAAACAACGCTTATCCTGTTTTTTCCCTTCACTCAGTATCAGTTCGTCAAAGAGTTCTAACTTCTTACTGGGTTCGACCGGAATTGAACTTCCTCCAGCGTGCGCAGAATGCTTTTTCGCAAACGCAAAACGAAGCGGATCAGGGCTAGAAACGCCCAAGATTGATTCGTCAAATTTATAAATATCAAGACTCATATAATCTCTCTAAACACTCACATAGCAAAGTCTGGAAGACTATTCGCTAAAAACTGAGAGAATCATAAATACACGCAAATGATAATGCAATTGATAATTGATATTATTTAGATTCTAAGCAATAATCCGATAMAGAATTTTGATTTGGTAAAGGATTGATTGTGAACGTTCCTAGATATGTTATTGCAGGCGGTGCATCGTTAGTGATTCATGCAGCGTTGTTATTTGTCGCTCAAGAATCCAAAGTATTTGCGATGCCTGCAGGTAGCCGATCAAACACGGTATCAATCAACTTCACTCCTAACAGCGTTCCTTCACAAGCTCAGCAAAAAACAGTCACTGAGCCAGTTGAACCTGAGCCAATAAAAGAAACCGTCTCACAAGCTGAACCTAAACCAGTCGAACCAAAAACGGTTGAGCCAAAGCAAGCTAAGCCAACCCCAAAGAAAAAAGCGACTACCAATAAACCTCAACCAAAGAAAGTTGAGAAAAAAGTGCTTGAGAAGAAGGTTGTCGAGAAAAAGCAGGTTCCAAAGAAACCAATGACTGAGAAAAAGGTGGTGAAGAAAGAACGCCCAGAGCCAAAACCAGCCACTCAACCAGAGAAACTGGCCGACAACAAAGTCGATAAGAATATGGACGAATCTGCCAACCAGCCTCAAGAAGTAAATCAAGGCGTATCAAACCAAGAGCCAGTTTTGGTCACTCAACCTTCGTTCTCTGCGCGTCCTACCCCACCGAATTACCCTCGCCAAGCAAGACGTCGTGGCGTTGAAGGTGTCGCGACTTATGAGATCTGGTTAGACGCTGAAGGCAAACAAATTAAACAAGCATTAGTCAATTCATCAGGCGCGCTAATGCTCGATAACGCCGCATTAGAGGCCATTAAACAATGGAAATTCTCACCTCATACTGTCAATGGTCGAGCGATTGCTCACCGAGTACAAATACCTGTTCGTTTTAGGTTGGATTAATCATGCAACAAATCAGTTACTTACAAGATCAACTTGGCTTAATGACTTGGCCTCTTCTTATCTGTTCGGCATTAACAGCAATGATCATCGCTGAACGTGTCTTCCAAGTCATGCTCAGCATTGGTGTGGGCAAACGTGCCATTCGTCGTGAGTTAAACCAAATATCACCAACCAACAGTAAAGAGATTGAAGCGCTTGCTCAGTCGATTTCAGGTAAACGCCCGCTACTCTACAAGGGCGTGTCGATGTTGCTTGCTCACCACTGTTTCTCAAAAGGGTTACGTGAAGATGCTGCTGGGATCTGGCTACAAGAAAAACGCCACCAGCTTCATGCTGGCTTAAGACTGCTTGGTTTGATCGGTGTGATCAGCCCACTCATCGGCTTGCTTGGTACGGTACTTGGTCTTATTGAGATGTTTAAAGGCGTTGCTGCGACAACAGGCAGCATCACACCTAATGATTTGGCAGACGGTCTTGGATTAGCAATGCGAACCACAGCTGCGGGTTTGATGATTGCGCTTCCCGCTATTTCAGGTGCTCAGTTACTCGGGCTATGGGCCGATCGAGTGCTTGCTCAGCTAGAACATACTCTGAACTATGTGAATGTGTGGTTAGAAGGCATGTCGATTCAAACCAATCAGTCTGATGATACTCAAGGTAAACCTGTCAACAAAACCTCTATCGGTGATGTGAGCCAAGCATGATTAAGACGCCCAACTCATCGAACACACAGAGCCTAGCGCCGGACTTAACACCACTGCTCGACATCATTTTTATCGTGATGGTTTTTCTATTGCTTACGGCATCGGTAAAGCTGGAATCGCTAGAAGTTGAGCTGCCAAGCTCGGATGTTAAAAACGTTTCAGAAGTCTACAAAGACTCGATTAGCGTCAATATTTTAGACCGCGAACCCTACTGGGCAATTAACGGCCAAGAGTACATCGACTGGGAAAACTTCAAGATTGCCCTGTTAGAAGAGACTGGTTCAACGGATAAAAAACCGATCATCATTGGCGCGGACAAAGCCGCCAACGTTGAAAACCTAGTGAAGTTGCTGTCATTCCTTCAAGAGAACGGAATACCAGCGACTCAATTGCTCACTGACGATGGCTAGAACAATACTCAATTTTTATGAGGCCTAGCGTTTATGAAATTTGGCTCCTGTTACTAAGACCAAATAGCCAGAGCTAAACCTCTATCGATTCGAACTCACAATGCGAACGGACTGCTCACTGAGTCTCTTCGCGATACAAAAAGAAAATATAAAGAACTTATTATGAACAACTTAAATGTGCTCAATAAATTAAAGACCAAGACACACCTCCTTTCAGTTGCCGCTATGAGCTTGTCACTTAGCGCACCCGCAATGGCCAACGACGCTGAACAACCTCGAATCATCAGTGCGGGCAGTGCCGTTACTGAATTGGTTTTAGCATTAGGTGCTGAAGAGCAGTTAGTCGCAATTGATATAACCAGCCACTTTCCTGAAGCAGAAAACCTGCCAAAGATTGGTTATCACCGAAACCTGTCTGCGGAAGGCTTACTTGCCCTAGAACCGACCACCTTGATTGGCTCAGATGAAATGGGACCTGACAACGCGATTTCTCAATTGAAATCGGCGGGTGTCGATGTAGAGATCGTCAACACTGAAGAGAATGTTGAAGGGCTGTTAAAGCGTATCGACCAAATCGCCAAGATTACCCATACCGAAGCACACTCACAGCAAGTTAAAGCTGAAGTAAATCAGAAGATTGCTGTACTGAAAGCGAACCAAGTACCAAGCAACGAAGCGAAGAAGGTGCTTTTCCTATTGCTGCATGAAGGTCGTCCTGCGAATGTTGCCGGCGGTGAAACGTCACCAAACGCGATCATTGAATTGGCTGGCGGTGTGAACCCTGCCGCTCAAAGCCTAACGTCTTACAAGCCACTATCGATGGAGTCACTGGTAGAAATGCAGCCAGATGTCATCTTAGTCAGCGGCCGTAGCTACCAAAAAATCGGCGGTGCGGATGCCATCCTTAAATCGTTACCTATGTTAGCGGCAACCCCTGCAGGTATGAACAAGCAAATCATCACCGTGAATGGCAGTGCTTTGGTTGGTGGGCTTGGCCTAGAAAGTCTCTCTGAAGCCAAGCGTTTAAACGCACTTATCTACCCGCTATAACTCGACCACCCTATTTCTGCTATCGCTAATCCACTCCCCCTCACCACAGACTCACGTTGTTAGTAAAGGGGATTGAAGTTAGAGATAGATATTGAGGCCCTTTATGTTGTTACGATCCGTCCCACTGAAAACATCGATGTTAGGCCTAGGTGCTACCCTAGTCTTCGTCGCACTGTTTTCAATCACCGTTGGGCCAATGAACATTAGCTTGGCTGACAGCGCAGCGAGCTTACTCCAGCCAAACAATGACTTGGCCCCCCACATCAACTTGGTGATTCAAGAGATTCGCTTACCTAGAACCATTTTGTGTATGTTGATTGGTGCGATTCTCGCGTTATGTGGTGCTGTTATGCAGGGCTTATTTCGAAACCCGCTGGCTGAGCCTGGGATCATCGGTGTGTCTGCTGGTGCGGCGCTAGGTGCAGCACTGGCCATCGTACTTTTCTCTGAGTTATCACTTCAATACCCTGCTTTCATGAACTTTGCTGCGGTTCCTGTGTTCGCTTTTCTTGGCGGCGCTTTAACCACCCTGTTGGTCTATAAGTTGGGCACCGGTAAATTCGGCACCTCTGTCACCATCATGTTGTTGGCGGGTGTGGCAATCAGTGCGCTCTCTGGCGCTGGTATTGGCTTCTTGAACTTCATTGCTGACGACCAAATGCTGCGCGATCTTTCATTATGGTCGATGGGCTCATTGGCGGGCGCTAAGTGGTCAGGCATTTTGCTGGCAGCTGTCACGCTCGTTGGATTGTTTGTTGTTTTCTACCGCCAAGCGATGTCTCTAAATGCTCTATTATTGGGTGAGTCAGAAGCGCAACACCTTGGCATCCCAGTTCAAAAGCTTAAACGAAAGCTGATTCTACTGACGGCTGCAGGCGTTGGTATCACGGTGAGCCTGTCTGGCATGATTGGGTTTATTGGATTGGTTATCCCACATTTAGGTCGCATGTTGGCAGGCCCTGACCACCGAGTTCTGTTACCACTATCCGCAGTACTAGGCGCACTACTGCTAACCGCCGCAGACATGTTCTCACGTGTGGTACTTGCTCCGGCTGAACTTCCTGTTGGTATTGTCACTGCGATTATCGGCGCTCCATTCTTCTTGTACCTTCTATTTCAACAGAAAGGGAGAATCCTTTAATGTTTCCTTCAGCGTTAAAAGCGACTGATATCGAAGTGAAGTTCGGCAGTAAAGTGATATTAGATAGCGTTTCGATTGAGATTGAAGCGGGAAAGGTAACCACACTGCTTGGGCCAAATGGCGCAGGAAAAAGCACACTGCTTAAAGCACTTTGCCAAGAGATATCAAGCAACGGTGATATTCAATACTTTGGACACAACAAAGACAAATGGCCTTCTCAAAGATTGGCAAAGCATCTGGCTATGCTTCCTCAACACAGCACATTGACCTTCCCATTCTTGGCACATGAAGTTGTCGAGCTTGGTGGGATTCCTCTGCAAGAATCCAACAAGAAGCTGACCAGCATTGCTCGCCAAAAAATGGAGGTGGCTGATGTAACTCACTTGAGTGAAAGGCTCTACCCGTCTTTATCTGGCGGTGAAAAGCAGCGAGTGCACTTGGCTCGAGTGTTAACCCAGCTTCATCACTCTGGTGATCAGTGTATTTTGATGCTTGATGAACCAACGTCTGCATTGGATCTTGCCCACCAGCACAACACCTTAAAGGTTGCGAGAAAATTAGCCGATAACCACAATGCCGCAGTTATCATCGTGTTGCATGACCTGAACTTAGCCGCGCAGTATTCCGATCGATTAGTGGTATTGAAAGATGGCAATTTAGTGTGTGATGGCAGCCCTTGGGAAGCACTCCACCCTTCAATGATCGAAGAGGTATATGGGTACAGAAGCATCGTAGAAAAACACCCAACCATGAGCTTCCCACAGGTACACTCTGCACAATAAGTCTCGTTAGGGGTCTGCGTTTTGGAGTAGCGACCCCATGTATCACCTACCGGTCTACTCTAAGCCTCGATTATTTCGAGGTTTTCTAACTCAAATCCACTTTTTCACCTCAAAAACCATTTATAACGCCATCAGCAGTCAATCTAACACTACCCACTCTGAGTCATTGGAGAATATAAAAAATAGTTATCTTTGATTGCCCTTGCTTTTAATTAATGATTCGAACTAGTCCATAGTGCATTAACGTAAATATATTAAGCTAAAATAAACAGCGGCTGAGTTGGATAAGTGAACATAAGCAACAGAATATAAAGATAAGTGAAATGACAAACATAAAAAAAGCTCCCTCAGGAGCTCATTTTAATCTATATTAATTATTGACTCATACGAATCAATGATTTACCGATTAGCCACTCAAGTACTTTACCACTTGAATCACCAAACTGAGTTTCTGTCAGTTTGTATAAACGAACAATACCGTTTTCAGCAAACTCATGGGCGCTTTCAGTCACAACGATATGATGGAAAAGCAAACGTAAAATGGCTAAAAACTCGGCGTCCTCAAGCGCACTAATCCAACTATCAGAAAAGGCATCAAGCCCATTTTCGAAGTCAACGTGTTCCATAAACATTTTGAAAATACGACCATCTAAAGCAGCAGTAAAATCCGTTTTCTTTGGAAAGTGATGACTGATACCAGTACGAGAAACCCCCGTTTGCTGACTTAATGTCGTGTACGACATCTTGTCATAACCCAATCTTAGTAACTGGTCGACAACGGCATCCATGATCTTCTGGATTGTAATTTCTGTATCTTCTTTACTACGCTTTGGCATATTCAGGCTCTTCTCTTTGTCAATCCATCTCGCCCCATCAAGAGGAGCGCGAATGAAAATCGTTATCCGCATTATGTGAACAAGGTGCTTTTCCGCAAGTATTTTTAACTCACCCTACACCCATACTTTGCACAAACAAATCTGCATTGGCACCTCTTTGGACGCTTTAACAATTTGTTCTCGAATTATCACCTTACGATCCTAGGTCAATAATTTTTAATAACCACTTAGAAAATGAAATACTCACAAGAATTCATTGTATAAATAACTATCAAGCGATAGATACTCTTATAAAATCATTCTTGAAGCAACTAAGTGGATGATATTCTGACAAAGTAATAACAGTTGCCTTCAGGAAAACATGATGGAGATCACATACATATTTTGCGCCGCGAATTCAAATATCCATTTAATACCCATATAAACAACATATCGAACGATAAAAAATCAGCTCAAAGATTTTTATTTTTGTAGATACCGTTCAAATTGCTCGTTAGAATAACCTCAGACTTTGTAAGAGGATTATTTATGAGCCAAGATATGGGTAATAACGATGTGTGTGAAGCTTGCGGTTGTGCAGGTGAAATCGGCTTCATCATTAAAGAAGGTGATGATGTTGCTGAAGTAACGATCTACGGTAACTCTAAAGCTCTCATTGAAGCAGAGTTCGCTAAGTATGTTGAGCTAGCAAAGCAAGTGTCGAGCAATGTCGAATTTGAAGCCTCTGAGGTAACAGAAGAGAGCACGGAATTACAAGCTCGCTTTAAATTTGAAGTGAGTGCTGAAAAAATTATTTTTGAACTTAAAACCCGCTCTCTAGCGCGTTAGTATAAGTATCAATAAGATTGAAAAGACGAGCGCATTACTCGTCTTTTTTTTTCATTTCAACCCAACTAAGCGCACCATTAGTCTCAAAGTCATTTTCTGCTACACATTGAATCACGACGCCAGAAACCTCAATAATAGCGCCAATACTAAAAGCTTTATCATTGTAATAACAAATTCGGTGCTTTGAATCAGCATGAGACACGATCACGGCTGTATTGGTAGGTGTTGATGTGATCTTCTTTGCATTCACTGATAGAGAACAAAACAGTAAACTTAAAATGGCGACCCCGTTAACCATTTGGCGCCCGACTCCAATCACTGATTTACCTTTCATTGTCACTCAATTCCTTTTTTACAGACCAGTAAATGAGTAAAACACTATGCGAGAATTTTTTTATCATTATAGTGTATAACGTCTATCGAAATTAGAAGCTTGTTATGCTGCGAATAATTGCACTTATTATTGGTTCTTTAACCATAACAAATGTCACTGCTGAACCACTCGATCAGTATCAAATATTGAACCATCTGGATAATTACGGAAATTTATCCCTACGTAATAAACCTTATACATCGCTCCCTAATGATCTGGTGGTTAATGGTAACCTCAATATCGAAAATACAGCTATCACACGTTTACCCAAAGGCTTAGAGGTGAATGGTAGTCTTGAAGCGTCTAACAGCCAACTGGCTCGCGTTCCCTCTGGAGTGAAGATAAAAGGCTACGCCGACTTGATGGGCAGCCAAATCACCCGTTGGCCTAGAGGCGTCCAGGTGGGGGGATTTATCAACCTCACCGATACTCCCCTAACGAAGCTACCAAACGGATTCAGAGTCAAAGGTGACCTCAGTGTAATTCGAACGCCTTTAACAGAGCTACCCAACGGAATCGTAATTGATGGTGATTTATATATCGGCGGTTCTGCCATTACCGTGTTCCCCGAGACTATGACAGTCAAAGGCAATATCTACTTAGGGGGCAACACGGTCACCACATGGCCAGCCAATCTAGAACTCGGTGGTGCTGTCGCTCGCTAAATGAGGCCAAAGGCGCTTATTATCGACATGGCAGAAAGGACAAAACAACCCATAAAAAAGGAGCCTAAGGCTCCTTTTTCAATTCCATCTATTGATTGGCAAAATAATCGCTGCTTCTCTTATGCGTTAGCTAACTGCAGTACTATTCACTCGCATGACATTCGCTAGCCAATGTTCTTCACAGGGTTCGCATAACTGTCGATTAAATACTGACGAGCACCTTGTGGTAAGCCCGATAGTTTATTTTCAAACTCTTGCTTAACCGCTGCTGTAATCGACTCGTCTTCTTTTTCTGCTGCCAGCAAGTTCACAGGAAACAGTTTGTAGTTATCGTGGATTTGACGATCGATCTCTTCAGCAAGCGCTTCAGGCGTGTCAAAATCCTGGTCAATAACCTGACCGAAACCAACGTGAACGCGTCCTTTATTACCGATGATGCCTTGAATGATACTTTCGATATCTTCAAACTCACCTTTTTCGTAACTGCCGTTTACGTCTTTTTCGAAAAGCTCTATCGCTTTAGCGGTATCACATGGGTCGTTCTCGTAAGAAATAGCCACAGGAACGATCTTCAATGACTTCACGTATTCAGGAAAAGGCATTTTTTGCTTACGTCCTTCAACATGGAACATTTTCAAGATTGCAGGCTCGGTAAAATCGTTACCGTCTTTAGCACGACCTTCCTTTTGAGCGATCCAGATTGAGTTACCCGTTTCCAGAGAATGCTTAATGTAAGAAGACAACTGCCCCAGCGCTTTCATCATCTCACGCGGTCCTTTCAAAGAACGCTTTACGATAAAGCTCTTGTTCAAACGCATCAATTCTGTCGCACATGGCTTCTTTAGCAGGTTATCACCAATCGCGATACGACAAGTCTGGTGATTATTTTGATGCAGAGCGTAGTTTACCAACGCAGGATCCATGGCAATATCACGATGGTTTGATACAAACAGATAAGCTTGATTCGTATCCAGTGACTCAACCCCCGTGTACGTTACACCATTGGTGGTTTTCGCGAGCGTATCACGTAAGTACTTTTTCACTTCAATCTGAATGGATTCAACGCTAGTCAGCTTGCTCCATTTCATTTTTAGGTACACACGTAAAATTGGGCTCATTAGTGCTTTGAACCAAGACGCATGGTTTGAAAAACGATAGTGCAGAATCGCACTGATAAATTCTTCATCATTAATAAGGCGGTTTAGTGCCGCTGGAATTTCATCATCGCCGTAAGGACGAATATCAACATATGGATCGGTTGGAGAGGTCATTTTTTCATTCATATAATAAAAAGCTGGCTCATTCTACGCGTTGTTTTGACTTATCGCAGCTACAGAGCCCATACTTTTGACAAGGTCAGACCAGAAATATTGAAAATCCCCGGTTATTGTTGGCATTCGTTAAGATTAACGGTAATCTTGACGCCCCAAAATTAAGGTACTATCTATGAACTTTGCTATTGAATATACATCGGCTTACTTTTCACACTTGGTGATTACACCACGTAAGAAAGTACTCAAACATAGCCTTGTATCGGTTCAAAGTGGCTTGGTTTTGATTAAGCTGGGGAAACAAGAGTATGCCGTTGAACCAGGACAAAGTGTCTGGATTCCATACGACTGCCTAACGTCATTGACTTACTTCCCAAACACCCAAATCAATCGTGTCGATTTCTCTGTACGTTTGACGGACACCTTCCCAAAACAGGCAGGTTACATCACGCAAACTAACCTCTCTTTGGCGCTACTAGAAAAGCTTGAGGCCACTAAATCTCGAACATCCAATGCCAATAATACTGAACAAGCGTTTAAAGATATGCTTTCTGTATTAAAGCAAGAAGTGTTGTCGTTTAAACCACTGCTTTGTGAAAGTGCTCTTTCTCAGCGATTCAACCAATGGAACATTGATGACTCCAACCTGCCACAAGAGCACACGCTGGTGATGGTGATGCGAGAAGCGAAGAAACGCATGCAATCTGGCCAGAAGCGTTCACTGGTGATTGACGATCTATTCTCAGGCAAGGAAGAAGAGTTCGAGCAACTGTGTATGCTTGTTTTTGGTGACGACCTGTAAGCACCAAGATACTAAGAAGACTGAAATCGTAGTCCAGATACAAAAAAGCCGCTAAAACTGAGTTTTTGCGGCTTTTTTAATAGTTAGTATTCAGACGCAGGTCGCCATCTCTCTGTGTATCTGTCTAAAATGGCAACTCAATCTGCATCATGAGATCGGCCTCTCGTGACTCATGCCAGCGGTAATCAAAGCGAATGCGAGGTTGCCCCTCAACTTTCTCACCAAAGCCAATACTCAATAGTAAGCCATGATTTAACAACCACTCTTCGGTTGACATATCAGCCACCTCATCTGCCAGATCTTCTGGAAACCACGTCCCCAAACCAATATAACTTGATTCAATGTTTTGTGTTAGCAGAGGGACGTCTTCACTTTGAAGAACCCAATCAGACCAATAGTCCGATTGACTTTTCGGTTGCTCATCGCTCAGACCGCTGATTTCCATAATACGTTGTCCAAGAGACTCAATACCCATTGAAAGATCTAAGCAGTTGCCGTCGTCAGAGACCAGCATGATCGAATCTAACCGAAAAAAATCACACTCAGCATAAGCAGGCATGCATCCAGCCAAGAACAAGGTCGCTGGTATTGCGCGCTTTAACATAGTCCTCTGACCTCTTAATAAATGGGTTTACATTATCGAATACAGTCCACTACCTTGCAATATCTTTGTTACTGACTTAGTACTCAGTTTTGCAATATCGTTTCCATTTAGAAGCGCATTACGTATGTCTGTACTGCGTATTTTTACTTTTTCTGGGCAAGCCATTACCGACCATCTTTCGGTAATTTCATCCGCTTTGTAGAAAGATGAAAATTTAAAGAAATTATCAGGCCCTATAACGAATGTCAGTTCAGCGTCACGATGTAATTTCTGCAGCTCGTTCAGGACAGCATAAGTCGTCACACTTTCACCTGGCGTAAATAGACTCTTTTCAATCACGGAAAGCGCCACTTGCTCCAGTGAAAGATCGCGAATAAATGCGTTAACTAACTGACATCTCGTATCAAAGTCTAGCATCTCTTTTCCCCAAGCATGGGCAATACTTGGAACCAGGAGAATTTTGTCAAAGTGAGCCAACGAATCAATCACACTTTTGTGCCCTAAGCTCGGTGGATTAAACGCACTACCGAAAATGGCTATTTTTTCCATTATTAATTACTGCCTTCTCTTTCTAAGCTTGTGCAAAGAGGTTTTTAAATCGGATGATTTATGTATGATAACACTAGATTTTTAATTTGCTTGCAGGAAAGGAATACGAATGGAACAGTTAATTCGTGACGAAATGCGCGTACTACCTTCAATTGACCCTCACTTCGAAGTGACTCGTCGTGTGGACTTTATCAAAACGAAACTTCAGCAGTCAGGCTGCAAGTCTCTGATCCTTGGTATCAGTGGCGGTGTGGATTCGACAACTTGTGGCCGCTTAGCGCAGATGGCCGTTGATAGCCTAAATGACAGTGCGGGTAGCGACGACTACCAATTCATCGCGGTTCGCCTACCGTACGGTGAACAAAAAGATGAAGACGAAGCGCAACTTGCGCTCTCTTTCATTCAGCCTTCTCAATCTGTTTCTGTAAACATTAAAGCAGGGGTTGATGGGCTGCATGCTGCTTCTCACGTTGCGCTTGAAGGCACAGGTTTATTACCAACAGACTCCGCAAAAATCGACTTTGTGAAAGGCAATGTGAAAGCTCGCGCTCGCATGATCGCGCAATACGAAATTGCAGGTTACGTTGGCGGTTTGGTGATTGGTACTGACCACTCAGCAGAAAACATTACTGGCTTTTACACTAAGCACGGTGATGGTGCGTGTGACTTAGCCCCTTTGTTCGGCCTCAACAAACGTCAAGTTCGTGAACTAGCAGCAACACTGGGCGCTCCAGAGCTACTGGTTAAGAAAGTACCAACGGCTGATCTCGAAGAGCTTGAACCACAGAAAGCCGATGAAGCCGCATTGAACCTTTCTTACGATCAAATCGATGATTTCCTTGAAGGTAAAGCCGTGCCTCAAGATGTATCCGATCGCTTAGTGAGCATCTACAAAGCCACACAGCATAAGCGTCAACCTATCCCAACGATCTACGATTAATTTTTTGAATTAGTCTCAGAGTTAAAAAGGCCGGAAGCTCATTCACGAACTTCCGGCCTTTTCTATTGAATGCTTTTTGTTTTAACCGAACAAGTTGTTAATCCACAACTTCGATATCGGTTTGCGGCACACTGCAACACGCCAGTATCTGGCCCATATTGCGTTCATGCTCTTGCAGTGCAGGCACATCTGGTTGGTGAACTTGCCCTGACTCAAGGGTCACTTTACAAGCGCCACAAAACCCCGCACGGCAGCTTGAAGCGATAGGCACACCCGCCGACTCCGCTTGCTCTAATAACGTTGCTTGGTTATTACCTTCGAACAAGTAGCCATTAACACTTAACTGCAGTTGCTTCACCGCCTCTTCAGTAGACTGGGTAACACCAAATGTTTCTTGATGGTAGTGCAAAGGGTTGAGTCCCATTTGAATCAACAGTGTCTTGGCATTCTCCATAAAGCCATCAGGGCCACACACAAATGCTTGGCGCTTATGCAGCTCTTCAATGTTAGCGATATGCGACACGCTCAGACGCCCAGATAAACCCTCCCACTCTTTCGTTGGCTGGCTTAGCGAATAGATGACACGCAGCCCTGCATGCTCACTAGCCATTTGATCGATCTCCGCTTGATAAGGGATATCTTCTTCGCTACTGCATTGATGATAGAAAACCACATCCTCTATTTTGCCGTGATCGGCTAAGTAACGAAGCATCGACAACATCGGGGTAATGCCGCTGCCGGCAGACAACAGCAGTAGTGGATGCTTAGGGTTTTCTTCGAGATAGAAAGCGCCATCGGGGTTTTGAGCAACCAGTGTATCACCGACTTGGAAGCGGTCATTGAGCCAGTTTGAGATTAGACCATCATTGACTCGCTTGACAGAAATCGCCAAGCGACCGGCACGTGAAGGACTCGAAGATAGTGTGTAACGACGAGACACTTTTTCACCATCAATCACCATCTCAATCGGCAGATGTTGCCCTGGCTGATAGCTTGGTAATGAATGGTTCTCTTTCGCTGGTTCTAGCCAGAACGTTGTGAAATCGCGAGCGATCTCTTCACGCTCAACGCAAGTTAAATGCAGTGACTCTACCCAAGTGTCTTCGTAGTGTTCTTTCTCTTTGGTTTCAAGTACCTCAACGATGTCACCCGCTTTCACCAGACCTTCATTTTTCGCCACCAGATTCTGACCAAAGAAAACACCACCACGCTCGTTGGCTCTGAATGTAGAGAAGGTATTGAGCGGCTCTTTTGTCGCTCTGAATTCGCCGCTCTCAACATCAACTGTCGTTAAGATACAGCGTTCACAAGGTTTCACCGCTTCGAATTCAACCTCACCAATTCGGATACGCTTCCAGCCGTCTTCGGCAAAGGCTTCGGTATTGGAAACCACAAAGTTGGTGCGGAACTGCTCCATTGAATGAACTTCAGGGCTGCGGCGGTTGAGCTCATCAAGAGAGGCTTGGCTGATTATTAACATTGGGTAGCCGTCTGCAAAACTCACATTATGACCAAGCTTTTCTCGAACACGATTTGATTGCTCACCACAGAACAGCAGTTCTACGCGAACACCCAACACATCGCTAAACCAATCATCCGCCTCGTCGTGGGTGGTATACGCAGTAAAACTGTCTTTCCACACCGTTGCAGGCGCTTCTTGCATCTTGAAGTTTGCATATTTCAGGCGCAGCGGCTCTTTACCTTCATAAGTAAAAATCAAACCGTCTGGTTGCAAACTAGAAGATACCTTAACCATTTTAGGGTACTTACGTGCCGTCACCATTGAGCCGTCAGCCAACGCCAGCATAAAACGTCTGTCAAAGGTAAGCCCCTGTTTTTCTACCCAAGCAGAAGAGAGCGCGATCCCGCCCACTGATTTAACTGGAAACACATTGATTTGGGATAAAGAGGGATCTTGAGCTGAACGCTGTTGATACGAAGGTGACTGCGACATAACGATTCCAATGTTTTGTTGTTTGTCCCAATGCTAACAAATGGTTATAAATAGATAAACTGGCAGGTATTAAACACTTGATACTAAGCTAATATATTAAGACGCTTAAATGACGATCTTGAAACATTAAAGACAGAAAACACATTAACAGACTACTGCATACTTTCTATACTTGAACGATCTCGCATAACGCTTTCTTTGCATTAAAAGGATTCACCATGAACAAACTCGTTATTATTATCTTGTGTGTACTGCTTCCACCGGTTGGCGTGTTCTTTGCTCGCGGCGCTGGTAAAGATTTGCTAATTAACATCATCCTTACTTTCTTTTTCTGGGTGCCAGGAATGATCCACGGGCTTTGGGTAGCCAAGATTGTGGAATATAGACACAATTTGAAACCAAGTAAACCAGACTTCTACCTTGAATGGTTAAAAATAGGATGAAATAAAAGTGCTTTTCCACTATCATCCTGTCGCCTAAACGTAAGCGATTGCTTTCACAGATTTCGCCGAGTTTAGGCTCCAACTACATAACACTTCAAATGGTGGGAGCCTTCAATGACACAACTTACGATTACTCGTCCTGACGACTGGCACGTTCATCTACGCGATGGCGAAGTATTAAAAGATACAGTGCGCGATATCAGCCGCTACAATGGTCGAGCGTTAATCATGCCAAACACCATCCCACCGGTAACCGATACCGAAATGGCTCTTGCTTACCGTGAACGCATTATGGCAGAGCAGCCAAGCGAGCAATTCCAACCTCTGATGGCACTTTACCTGACAGACAACACAACACCTGATGAAATTCGCAAAGCGAAAGAGTCTGGCGCTGTTGTTGCAGCAAAACTGTACCCAGCAGGTGCAACGACAAACTCTGATTCAGGCGTAACATCAGCGCAAAAAATTTACCACGTACTAGAAGCCATGCAAGAAGTGGGTATGTTGTTACTTGTACACGGTGAAGTAACCACTCACGATATTGATATTTTTGACCGTGAAAAGCAGTTCCTAGACACAGTGCTGGCCCCGATTGTGAACGACTTCCCTAACCTGAAGATTGTTCTAGAGCACATCACAACCGCAGATGCAGCAAGCTTTGTTAAGAACGCGAACGACAACGTCGCGGCAACCATTACCGCTCACCACCTGCTTTACAACCGTAACCACATGTTGGTTGGCGGGATTAAACCACACTTCTACTGCCTTCCTATCCTGAAGCGTAACACTCACCAATTAGCGCTTATCGAAGCTGCAACCAGCGGCAGCAAGAAGTTCTTCTTGGGTACAGACTCAGCACCACACGCAAAAGGCGCAAAAGAGTCAGCCTGTGGTTGTGCAGGTTCTTACACAGCGCACGCTGCCGTTGAACTGTACGCAGAAGTGTTCGACTTAGAAGGTAAGATTGAGAACCTAGAAGCGTTTGCGAGCCATAATGGTCCTGACTTCTACGGTATTCCACGCAACACAGACACCATCACTCTGGTTAAAGAAGAGTGGGACGTTGCTGAAACCATGCCTTTCGGTTCAGACATCGTTGTGCCAATCCGTGGCGGCGAGACGATGGCTTGGTCTGTAAAATAATGCTTGGATTGTAGAGTAAGAGCGTAGACCGCTATCTAAGTCCAGTCTATTGAATTAAAAGGGGCCCCATACTAATTATGGTGCCCCCTTTTTTCGTTGCGTAGAGCGGTGGTTTTATTAAGGTCAATAATTAACGATCACTTACCGCGAATTTTTTCAATCGCAGTCCAAACCGCTACAACCATCAATCCAGCGAAAACACCAATCACAGCGTTCAATAGCGTTGGAATCACTGCGGTCACAATCGTATGCCCACCAAAATCCATAAGAATAGGCTCAATTAAGTGATGAATCGCAGGAACATTGTGCACCACAATCCCACCACCAACCAAGAACATCGCAGCGGTACCAACCACAGTAAGCATCTTCATTAACTTTGGGGTAAATGCGACTAACGCGCCACCCAGCTTGGCCTTTAGCCCTTCACCGTTAGACGTACGTTCAAGGTAAAAACCTAAATCGTCTAGCTTAACGATTCCTGCTACCAAGCCATATACCCCCATCGTCATCACAACCGCAATTAAGCTGACGACAATAATTTGATTCATGATGCTTGCGCCCGCTACAGTACCCAATGCAATCACAATGATTTCCGCAGATAAGATGAAATCGGTGCGAATCGCGCCTGCAACCTTTCTCTTTTCATATTCCTCGATGGATTCACCAGTGCTCGAATCCTTTTCCTTATCGTCATGCTGATGAGCATGAGGAGAGAGCTTCTCTAAAATTTTCTCCGCCCCTTCAAAACAAAGAAACAGGCCACCAAGCAGAAGGAGCGGCATGATCAGCCAAGGAATAAAAGCACTGATCAATAATGCTGCGGGGACTAGAATTAGCTTGTTTTTAAATGAGCCTTTTGCGACCGCCCATACCACTGGGATTTCACGTTCAGCAGAAACCCCTGACACTTGTTGAGCATTAAGTGCTAAATCATCACCCAATACACCTGCGGTTTTTTTCGCCGCCACTTTGGACATCAGTGCGACATCATCCAATACGGTTGTAATGTCGTCCAGCAGTGTTAATAAACTTGCTCCAGCCATCTTCTTGTCTCTTTTAAAGGATTAAACAAAATGTAACACCATCAATTAACACAGAAAAGTTATGATTTTGTGAGGAATAAAGTTGCCAATTGTATTTTCTATTGCTGTCTCAGTTAGACAAGACTACTCTGTCTTAATCTTTCACGAACAAAAAAGAACAAGTATAGATGAAAAGTGAATCCACCTACCCAATTGGTAAGCCCGGGCAAAAGTGGCAACAAGCGGAGCGTCAAGCATGGCTCGCTCAAAGAGCCGTTAAGCGTGAATATCAAAAAGAAGTCGTGCCCAAAATCCAAGCATTGGCAGACCGTTTTGACATAGAGCAATACGGTGCACTGAGCTACGATGAAGCTCGATTCCCGCTTTTTGCAATCAAAAGTAAAAACTGGGACGCATCAAAACCGACGATTCTCATCACAGGTGGTGTTCACGGTTACGAAACCAGTGGTGTGCATGGCGCAATCAAGTTCGCCGCAACTCAAGCGGAACAATACTCAGCACACTTCAACATTGTTGTTGCACCTTGTGTAAGCCCTTGGGGTTACGAAGTGATCAACCGTTGGAACCCAAATGCTGTCGATCCAAACCGCTCTTTCTACGACGATACGCCAGCAGAAGAGTCAGCCAACTTAAGAGCTTTAGTCGCTTCTTTACCAGAAGTTTTGGTTCACGTTGACCTGCATGAGACGACAGACTCTGATGAAACAGAATTCCGACCAGCACTCGCGGCGCGTGATGGTATTGAGTACATTGAAGGGATGATCCCAGACGGTTTCTACACGGTGGGCGATACTGAAAATCCACAACCTGACTTCCAAGCGGCAGTGATTGCTGCAGTACAAAAGGTAACTCACATTGCGCCAGCAGATGAAGACGGCAAGATCATTGGTTCTGAAGTTACCCAACATGGTGTGATTAACTACCCAATGAAGAAGCTTGGCTTATGTGGCGGTGTGACTGATTGTAAGTACGGTACAACCACTGAGGTTTACCCGGACAGCGACAAGGTAACAGACGAAGAGTGTAATGACGCTCAAGTCGCTGCGGTAGTCGGTGCTTTAGACTATGTTATTCAACGCGAGTTAAGCGCATAAGCGAATGCTAAGTGCTAAGTGCTAAGTGCTAAGTGCTAAGTGCTAAGATAGAGCCACATCACTGTAATGCCCGTAATATTTATTGATAGCTCTAATAAAAAAGCCCCGCTATCGAGCGGGGCAAGGTTATCAAAGTTAAAAGAGAGATCCGGGGCAAGGTGGCTCATGGCAGTGACACTGTTTTAAATTGCGAAACAAAAACCTAGGTTGTAGTCTTCACCATTCTTTGCCGTGAACTCTTTGTCTTCACTCGATGCATTCGGTCGACCGCTTTCATCACCTTTCACTAAGCTGACCCAATGACGGATACCCGAAGAGCGGCTGACCTCAGTTTGGCCAAAGGTGGTGCATGTCTCTAGTTGGATATCTTGAATGTCAACCAACTCCAGATGGCCTGTTCCTTTACGAGCACCAATTGTCACTTCAACGTGTGTACCACTCTCATCACGGAAAAGAATGGCCGAAGGTTTTGCCTTATCCCCTGTGTAAGCCACAAAGTGCTTAGCGCGTTTCAGACCTGTATGCTCACCGTTTTTGAAGTAAACCTGAACGTGTCGATAATCAATCTCATAGCTCACCGCGTCTTCGTGTGAACCCGCTTCTAAAGGAAATAGGGTATCAAGCAACTGTTTCGCCATTTTCTGTTTTTCGAGTTGCTTGTCTGCTTTCACCATTTCAACGGCAAAGACAGCTTCAGCAATAAATGTTGAATGGTTTCTGTGAAGTTCTGTTTTGTCTAGTGTCAGCATATTCATCGTCTTTCCCTCTTAAGGCTTTGAATGTCATGTAGGCCAAACATCCCGATTGACCCTTTTCAAAATGGTTTAGTACCGTGTGGTCTCTATGTATTTCATACTACCTTTATTTTTTAAATAATTTCACAACAAAAACTTCACACTGTAAATTTTACTAAATTGCTTTTTAAAACCCCGCCCCTGTGAATACCAAATGACGTCAGCAGCAAATGGGAAACGGATGAGATGAAAGCAGGCATCAATAAAGTACCACTGTTTTGATCATCATTGGGTTTCCCCTATTCTCCCCTGAAAAAGCAAAAAAAAGCCGCGCTATAAACAATTAAGCGCGGCACCTTGGCTCGGTTTAAAGGGACTTTCTTTTTTGTTATTTTCTTATTCGCTACTCATCCGATTGATTGTTCTGTTTTACTGCGTGATGACGTTGTTTTCATTAAAGCGCTTTTAACTTCAATCTCATGGCATGCAGCACTGGTTCGGTGTAACCGCTAGGCTGTGCACAGCCTTCGAACACCAACTGACACGCTGCTGAAAATGCAATGCTGTTTTCAAAGTCAGGCGCCATGTTGCGATAGTTCGGGTCACCCGCATTTTGCTCATCCACCACTGCGGCCATGCGCTTCATGGTTTTCATTACCTGAGCTTCCTCGCAAATGCCGTGACGTAACCAGTTAGCAATATGTTGGCTTGAAATACGCAGCGTCGCGCGGTCTTCCATCAAACCGACATCGTTAATATCTGGCACCTTCGAGCACCCTACCCCTTGGTCAATCCAACGCACTACATACCCCAAAATACCTTGGGTGTTATTGTCTAATTCATTTTGAATCTCTTGCGCTGTCAGCTTTTGATTGCCCAGTAGCGGGATAGTGAGAATATCATCGACATTGGCTCTCACTCGCTCACGAAGCTCTTTCTGACGGCTTGGTACACTTACCTTGTGATAGTGCAGCGCGTGCAAAGTCGCGGCGGTTGGCGATGGAACCCAAGCAGTATTAGCACCCGCTTGTGGATGTCCGATTTTCGCGTCCATCATCTTCGCCATGTTGTCTGGTTCTGGCCACATACCTTTACCAATCTGGGCTTTACCTTGCAGGCCACAAGCTAAGCCAAGATCAACGTTTTGATCTTCGTATGCGCCAATCCAAGTCATGGTTTTCAGCTGTGTTTTAGGGGCAAACGGACCCGCTTCCATGCTGGTGTGAATCTCATCACCGGTACGGTCTAAGAAACCAGTATTGATAAACACAACACGATCTTTAGCGGCACGAATACATTCTTTAAGGTTAACCGAAGTACGACGCTCTTCGTCCATAATACCGACTTTAATGGTGAAGCGTTCTAAACCTAGTGCATCCTCAATGCGACCAAACAATTCATTAGTAAACGCGACTTCTTCAGGGCCATGCATCTTAGGTTTTACGATGTTGATGCTATTCGCGGTTGAGTTTTGGTACGCGCTGTTGCCTTTCAAATCATGGATGGCGATGAGCGAAGTGATCATGCCATCCATAATGCCTTCAGGCACTTCATTGCCTTCGGCATCAATAATGGCAGGGTTAGTCATCAAGTGGCCGACATTACGGATAAACAACATACTGCGCCCTTTCAGTGAAATCTCACCCCCCGTCACGCTGGTGTAATGGCGATCTGGGTTAAGGTTACGAACAATGGTTTTGCCGTTTTTCTCTAGTGATTCTTGCAGATCACCTTTCATCAAGCCTAACCAGTTACGGTAAGCCAGTGCTTTATCTTCACCATCAACTGCAGCAACCGAGTCTTCGCAATCCATAATGGTCGTGAGTGCCGCTTCGACTAATACATCTTTAATACCCGCCACATCAACGCTACCAATCGGTGCGCTCGGGTCAATTTGAATTTCGATGTGCAAATTATTGTGCTTAAGAAGAATGCACGAAGGTGAACTGGCGTCACCTTGATAGCCAATAAACTGGTCGCTATCAATGAGAGTGACTTCTTCACCATTATTGAGGGTCGCTGTCAGCTTATTGCCGATGCTTACATTACTGATGCTGTATTGGGTGACGTCTTTATGGGAGACACCGTTTAATGGCGCGGCATCATCAAGGAACTCACGAGCATAAGCCACGACCTTGGCGCCGCGCACTGGATTAAAACTTCCGCCCTTTTCCGCGCCGTCACTTTCACTGATCACGTCCGTTCCGTAGAGCGCATCATAGAGGCTGCCCCAACGCGCATTGGCTGCGTTAAGTGCAAAACGTGCGTTCATGATTGGCACCACAAGCTGTGGCCCGGCTTGTGTTGCGATCTCAGGTTCTACACTCGCTGTCGTGACTTGAAAGTCATCGCCTTCAGGAACCAAATAACCGATCTGCTGTAAGAACTGTTTGTACTCTGCCGCATCCAACGTTTGTCCTACACGCTCTTGGTGCCAAACGTCAATTTGATGTTGAAGATCGTGACGCTTGATAAGCAAAGCGCGATTTTTTGGCGCCAAATCTTTAAGGATGGTGGCAAATGACTGCCAAAAGTCTTCAGCGACAATGCCTGTTCCAGGAATCACCTGCTCATTAATTAATTGGTAGAGGGTGCTATCAATGTTCAAGCTTCCCTGTTGAATACGACTGCCCATAAAATCCCTCTCAAACTAACGGATGACAACTCAATAAATTTACTTCACTCATTTAAACCTACTTAAATGACGAAAATTTATCTAATTTATGTTGTTTATATTGGTTATTCACAAAAGAAATACCATAAAAACGATGTTATCCCGTGACACCACTTTCGATTTCATTGGCGACACTTTTAATCAAACGACGCATCCACTGGTGGTCGGGATTGGTTTGTAACAATGGACTCCACGCCATTTTCACCTCAAAAGGCTCAATCGCAAATGGTGCGGGTTTTATCAACAAATTGGGGTTGTTGCGCTGCAGTTGCGCCGCTTTAGTCGGAATAGTCAGGATCAGATTTTTTTGCTGTGCAAAGAGAATGGCCGACAGGTAGTGTCGAGTAAACACCGTAATGTTACGTGTTTTACCGATACGCATTAATGCTTCATCAATCCACCCGAGCTTTTGTGCTTCGCTTGGGTTTATTCCCACTCCCGTTCCCATACCCGTCTTACTTACCCAAATATGTTGCGCCTTTAGATACGATAAAATATCGAAGTTATCGGCTATCGGGTTGTCACAGCTAAATAAACAAGAAAACCCGTCGTGCCAAAGGCTCATCTGATGAAAAGACTGAGGAATATCGTCAAATCGGTTGATTATAATATCCACCGTTCCTTGTTCCACATCCTGATAGCTCACGTCACTTGGCGTCATGATATCCAACCGTATTTTGGGGGCAATCTCACTCAACTTTTTAAGCAATGGCTGAATGAGGGTCGACTCTGCATAATCGCTTGCCATAATACGGAACACACGTTCGCTGTCTTCTGCGTTAAATTCCGTTGTCGGTTGCAACGTCTTTTCTACATTCGCCAAGATGTTTCGAACCAGTGGCTGCAACTTGTGTGCGCGTTCGGTCGGTACCATCCCTTCACTGGTTCTCACTAATAGCGGGTCTTCAAACAGATCACGTAATCGGCGTAGACCATTGCTCATAGCTGGCTGAGTAATACCCAACTGATTTGCGGCGCGTGTTACGTTTCTTTCACGTAGCAAGATGTCTAAATACACAAGTAAATTAAAGTCTATACGAGCAATATTCATAAAAAAAATACCGAATATAATAACTATAAATTAACAAAATTATCACATACATGGTTATTATTTGTCCATAGCAAAGTTTAATCCAAGCCAAGTTGGCAACCATACCCACGTGAAACTAAGGAATAGTTATGTCGCAAATTACACAAGATATCGAAATGATAGAAGTTGCTAAAAGCGCTGCAGGTGCTCCATGGGATGCAATCAATGCTGAATCTGCAGCTCGCATGCGAGCTCAAAACAAATTCAAAACCGGTCTGGATATCGCGCAATACACGGCAAATATCATGCGTGCGGATATGGAGGCTTACGATAAAGACAGCTCTCAATACACTCAGTCTCTGGGTTGTTGGCACGGTTTTATCGGTCAACAAAAGTTGATTTCTATCAAGAAGCACTTTGATGGCAAAACAGATCGCCGCTACCTATACCTTTCTGGTTGGATGGTTGCAGCACTTCGTTCAGAGTTCGGCCCACTCCCAGACCAATCAATGCATGAGAAAACCTCAGTTGCAGCTCTCGTAGAAGAGCTATACACCTTCTTGCGCCAAGCCGATGCTCGTGAATTAGGAGGCTTATTCCGTGAACTGGATGCCGCTCGTGAAGCAGGCGATGTCAATCTACAAGACCGCATCCAAGACAAAATAGACAACCACGTAACACACGTAGTGCCTATTATCGCTGACATCGATGCAGGTTTTGG
This sequence comes from Vibrio minamisatsumaniensis, assembly GCF_050337445.1. Taxonomy (NCBI): domain Bacteria; kingdom Pseudomonadati; phylum Pseudomonadota; class Gammaproteobacteria; order Vibrionales; family Vibrionaceae; genus Vibrio; species Vibrio minamisatsumaniensis. Next base: position 26,817 of record NZ_JAKJSY010000054.1, read on the forward strand.
TAACGCAGAAGCGACTTATCTAATGGCTAAGCAGATGATTGAAGCGGGTGCTTGTTGTCTGCAAATCGAAAACCAAGTAGCCGATGAGAAACAATGTGGCCACCAAGACGGCAAAGTAACGGTGCCACACGCTGACTTCCACGCGAAACTTCGTGCGCTTCGTTACGCATTCCTTGAACTGGGCATCGACAACGGCATCATTGTTGCGCGTACCGATTCACAAGGTGCGGGTCTAACAAAAGAAATCGCAGTAGTGAAAGAGCCGGGCGACCAAGGTGACATCTACAACTCGTACCTAGATGTTGAAGAGATCGATGTGGCTGATATGGCTGAAGGCGATGTTTGCTTCAATCGTGACGGCAAGCTGGTTCGACCTAAGCGTCTACCTTCAGGCTTATACCAATTCCGCCAAGGTACGGGAGAAGACCGTTGTGTATTTGACTGTATCGAAGCCATCAACGCCGGTGCTGATCTACTTTGGATTGAGACTGAGAAACCACACATCGGTCAAATCAAAGAGATGATGGATGGCGTTCGCGAAGTACACCCTAATGCGAAATTGGTGTACAACAACTCTCCATCATTCAACTGGACGCTAAATTTCCGTCAACAAGCATACGATGCGATGGTTGAAGCTGGTGAAGATGTTTCTGCATACGACCGCGCTAACCTAATGAGCGCGGAATACGACGAGTCTGAACTGTCTAAACGTGCTGACGACAAAATCCGCACCTTCCAAGCCGATGCATCTCGTGAAGCGGGCATTTTCCACCACTTGATTACTCTGCCTACGTACCACACAGCCGCGCTGTCTACTGACAACCTTGCGAAAGAGTACTTCGGTGACCAAGGCATGTTGGGTTACGTTGCGAATGTTCAACGTAAAGAAATCCGCCAGGGCATCGCATGTGTTAAACACCAAAACATGTCTGGTTCAGACATGGGTGATGACCACAAAGAGTACTTTGCGGGTGAAAACGCACTAAAAGCGGCAGGTGAAGCGAATACATCGAACCAATTTGATTAATCGCGAACACTTTGATTAATCGCTAACGCTAAAGCCTCCCCCGCCCTTCTCTCTTACTTAGGTAAGATCCGGGGGAAGGCTTTGAGATAAAGCTAAGACTGCCAGCTTTATCTCAAAGCCTCAGATTTGCGTTCCACACCACAGTTAACCGAACGACTTCTGTTTAAGCTAATCACACTTACGTTTGTTTAAATTCCTATTGATTGAGAGTGCCTATGACTTCGATACCGACACACCTACAAGATGCAAAAATACTGTTATCAGAAAACGGCTTCGCGATAGGTGATACTTGGTATCACGGCACATCTTCCGCCTTGCTCGCTTCAATTAAAGATCAGGGGCTAAAACGCTCAGGAGACAAAGCGCTCAACGAAGCCGCCTCAAAAACCATGGCGACCATCGGCAACCACTATACCGAATCGGTTGAACCCGTCTTCTTAACTCAGAGTAAAGAGCTGGCGTACTACTGGGCACAGCAAACCGTTCGCGAGCGCAGCGTTCGCTTCGATGGTGAAGAACAGCCTATCGTCTTAGCGGTAAACCTACCGGAAAAGCAACGAGCTAAAGTAAGACCGGACGTCGGTGCGATGAGCCTATTAATGATGAGTGTGGGTGAGCAATTCATGTCTCACCTTACTGACATCTATCAAGCCAACAACATTGCAGGCCCTGACATCGAGCTTCGCACTGCCGATCGCATGGAGTTCCTCAATAAACTCGGTATGGCCTACATTGATCAAGACATCAGCCGAGCTTGTGTTCAAGAGTTAGCAGAGGCTGAGTTGGCCGACTAAAACGTTCAATCAGTCCATCTTTTTTACAAAGAAAAATTAAAGTGAAAGTGAAGAACAAGCGCCAACACCACTAGGGAGCCTAAAACTCAATCATCGATGGCAACGGATTGACTAGACATCGATAATGAACAAAAAAACCTCAAATGTCTTTGAGGTTTTTTACATAAGGAGATTGGTTAAATTCTACGACTTATCATTCTCAATCTTTTGGTGACTAAACCCCTAAAACAACCCCTGTTTCTTGGTTTATCGAAACAGATTGCTCCACGCCACCTTTTCGCAAGGTAAAATTGATTACATCTGAGCGCCACTCAAGATCTGACATTCTGATCTCGTCGCTTTGCGTCAGGTTATGTAAAGTCGCCACTTTAAGAACCGCCTCTTGACTACGTAGAATCGTATAAGCTAAATCACTGGTTGCAGGATTATCGGGGGCATATCCCAACAATAGAGACGCAGAACAATCCGTGATCACCTGCTGATTAAACTCCGTTTGCTGTTCAATCGAGTAACACAAATCAATGGACTCTTTAAGTGTCACCTCATGGCAACTCGTCATTCTAGCTAAAGGTCCATCTAACGGGTTATCACAGCCTAGGGTCGATGCCAAAGAACGGTGTTGCCCTCTGACATGCCAAATCATATCCAGTTGTTGGCGGTGAGGGTTTTCCACGGTATTGAATTCAATCGCCGCATCCCCTAACCATAGAATTTGACGGCGAAATACAACGTCTTTGTAAGAGTCTAAATCCCATTGAACAATAGTATGGCTGTCAACTGTCGGTAACTCACCGCACCAATCGGCTTGCGTGTCTAACCACGTGTACTTTTGATCTTCTAAAAACTGGTTCACTGTCGGGTTTGCCGGCGGTTGATTCTTCTGATTAACGGCCAAGGTGTTGTGCGTGACGGTATTTTTATAATACCCATAATGCAGTTCTGCTCCATAACCTGTCGTTCCAAGGTCAGGGAGAATCTCTTTGCCATTACGCGTAATGATAATGCCCAATCGGTCATAATGATCATGCTCACCACCATAAGGAGAGTGTTTCACCAATAGCATATTGTCATACTCTTCATTATGCATAATGGTGATACCCGATTGCTCAGCATGAATAGGCTGGCATTTAAGTGGCTCAACCACTGGTAATTCATTCACACCGTACAACAGCGCGTCAATATTATTACGAGGTTTACTTTGATAAATGTTTTGCAACGCTGATGCAAATAAAGGATCTTTAAACTCTCGGTAGCCAAATTCGAATAAGTGACTATGAGTGAGCTTCTCTTGACCCGCAATACAATCGTTTAAGCGAGGAAAATCCCCCGTATTGATGAGTAGCTTGAGCGGGAATGCCAACATGGTATGAAAGTTTGGTACCGCTTGCAGTGAATACTCCGTCTTACATGCCAATTTTTCAAAATTCAGCAGCGCTTGTAACGCGTAATAGTGATAGTGGATTGAACCTTCAAACCACAACCCCTCACCTTTCACACCATGCTCTAGCTGATATTTCAAGCCATAAGGGGTATTCACTGAAAAATCGATAAATTTTTGGTCATCGAGAATCAAACCAATCACACCAATGGTTGCTGAGATTTTCATTTCATGATTATGAAGCTGATCCGCTCGATGCTGCATCAAGAACTCAGCCCCTTCGCGCAACAAACGCTGTTCAATAAACATTTGATCTTCAGCATTCAGTTGATCTTTAACGAAATCATAACCTCGAGCAAAATCAAGATTGCAATTCGCTTCACAAAGCGTTTGGGCGTTCGCTTTACCTGGACCGTTGTATGGAATGCCACCGTGCTCTTGGTAAGTTGGGTAATACTCTGCATAACCCAATAAGATCTCTCGAACTTTGTTTACATATTGCTTATCTTGAGTCACCTGCCAAAGCAAGCCTAAGTCATTACACGCTTTCGAATTCAGCCCATTAAGCCAGCGCCACCATGCCCCATCATAAGGTTCTCCAGTGAGTACCTCGCCATCCACAGGACACACATGTTCTGTAGGCCGATTTCTATCCCAGCTTAAACGTACTCCGTGTGTAGGACAAAAGTAGTACAGGTTCCAAGTAGCACGAGCATCTGGCGGCACCAACGTATCAGAGTTAAGCACAACTTGATTATCTTGGATGATCTGTTCGATGATATCTTGGCTAGTATTTTTACGAATGACCGCCATTTCTTGAGAGGTAAACTGCAACATAATGGATACCTATATTAAATCTTTAGATGGATGAAAATTGAAGTATTGTTTGGCGTTTTGATAACAGATGTTCTCGACACTCTGCTTAAGCAAAGACTCGTCATTGGGGATCAGTCCCTCATCAACCCACTGGCCAAGTAAGTTACATAGAATGCGACGAAAGTAATCATGGCGAGAGAGTGACAGCACACTGCGCGAGTCAGTCAACATTCCAATAAAGCGCCCCAAAGCGCCTAAATTAGCGAGGTCTTGAAGCTGTTTTTCCATGCCCGCTTTATGGTCATTAAACCACCAAGCGGAGCCAAGTTGCACTTTACCTGGCTGTGCATCACTGTCTTGGAAAGCCCCGATAATAGACCCGAGAACTGGGCTATCTTTCGGGTTTAGGCTGTATACAATGGTTTGCGGTAATTGGCGTTCTTGATCTAACAAGCTCAGTAATTTTCCTAAATTTTCCGCAATGGGGTTATCACTGATAACACTAAAGCCCGTCCCGCCACCCAACGCATCCAACCGGCGCTTATTCACGTTGGTCAACACACCAATATGAATTTGCATCGACCACCCATGCTTGTGGTATGCCTTACCAAGCACTTCAAAAACCGCCGTTTTAAACTGTGCAATTTCGTTACTATTCAGAGGGTGACTACGTTTGATCTTCGCTATGACTTGATCAAGCACCTCAGGATGATAGTGTGCAAAATCCACCACTTTTAACCCTAAGTCAGATAATCGACAGTTGTGCTGCGCAAAATAATCCACCCGAGAAGTGATCGCTTGAGCATAGCTGGTAAAGTCGACCACATTAATGCCCGTAATGGCTGCCAATGCATTGAGCATCTTTTGAAAGCCGCTTTGATTCTCAATTTCAATTAGACTATCTGCTCGGAATGTAGGCAAAACCGTTACTGAAAATTCTGAACGATGAAGCTTATCGTGATACATCAAATCACTCAGCGGATCATCGGTCGTGCATAACGTATCAACTCGACTCTCTTTAAGCAGAGCTTGGAACCGGTGAGATGCTTGGTTAAGCTTTTGATTACAGTGTTGCCAAATTACCTCACAATTTTCTGAATTGAGTAATAGATCAAGATCGAAGTATTTTTTCAGCTCCAAATGACACCAGTGGTACAACGGATTACCAATAAGATACGGCATGGTTTCACACCACTTTTGGAACTTTTGATAGTCACTCGCATCACCCGTAATATAATGTTCATCAACGCCATTACTGCGCAATGCACGCCACAAGTAGTGATCGCAACTCAACCAAGCTTGCGCAATATTAGCGTATTGGCGATTGTCATAGATCTCTTTGGCATCAAGGTGATTGTGATAGTCAATAATAGGAAGTTCTGCCGCATACTCGTGATATAAACGCTTGGCAGTGTCTCCTTGCAATAGAAAATCTGTATGTATATACGCCATAATTCAAAGTCTTATATAAACGTGGGTTGATAACCGTTAGGAAAAATTGAATAAAAAAGCCAGCCTAATTAGGCTGGCTTTATCAAACCAAACGCTAGTGTTAGCCCAAAATTGAACGAACGTAATCTGCAATGTCTTGGTTTTGACAGTTGTCAAAGAAACATTGTTGGAAGCGAGGGCTGCCGACCGCTGTTTTCACAAGTTCTTGATCAATAGCGCGCAGTGAATCAATAAAGTTATCTTTCACTACTGCTGCTTTTACGTCATTAAGCAGTGCTGCATTGCGTTGCTGTGGCTCAGCTCGCTCTAATGGGTAACCTTGACCACGCTCACCTGTGAACGCTTTTTCAAAGATGTAACGCACGTTTAGCTCACCAGCCCAACCAAAACCTTTCGCGAAAGCAAGCGAGATAGCATTGCCGTTGTTGATTTGGTTAAACAAGAATGCATCAGACGGCTCTAAACAGTACCCACAAACCACACCTGGGTGTAAGTTCAGTGACATCAACGCACCTTGACCAGTTCCACATCCCGTTACAACGAAATCCACCGCTTTAGAGTTAATCAGGATGCTCGCCATGATACCTAGGTGGATGTAAGTTAAGTGATGATCGTTTTCATCGGTCATGCCTAGGTTGAAAACATCATGGCCAAGACCACCCGCAACTGACTCAAGCTCTGCAGATACCATTGCATTTTTGCCCGCTTGGCTGTTTTCCATCATTAGTGCGATTTTCATATACGTTCTCCCGCAGCGTTGCTGCAAATTTAAAAAAATTGAGTCTGAAACTATCAATATTAAAATTCAGTGTTTAAACAAAGGCTTTACGCATCGGCGTAAAGTTATCCATTAACACGCTGGCTTTTGGCAAACATGTCTTTTCTATTCTTACGTCGTAACTTTGCACTTAGCGTCATCTTTGTATAAGCGGAAAATGGTTCTTAGATTCATCCCTATCACTGATATTTCCATCAGTGTTCCGCCAATTGAACCAATAATTAGGTTGTTGATAAGCCAACAGAAAGCCCCTAATAAAAAGCCGACTCTCAGCGCGATACCGCTCAGTCTAAATATTGAGTACGTTCCAATAATCGATCCGGCCAAAGGTAGAAACTAATACCAATGCTGCGCAAAGCTTATGCCGCCGCTGATAGCCAGAACCACAAATAACCCGGCCGCCCACAACGATTTTGTATACATTGATGTGCAAGTTCTGAGCGCAGATATCAATGCACCGATTGCCGATGTAATGGAACCCAATAATAAAAAATGAATAAGATGGTTAATGTTCAACAGCAACATCACCACTTTGAGCTTTTTGTCATCTTTCTGGTAAAAGGTCGATAACCCCAGAAAAAAACTGAATAGCCCGACTGCCTGCGCAAAAAAATCACTAACCATCTTATAATACTCAGTTAGCGAGCTAACCAACCACCATCGACGGCAATGGTATAACCATTAATATAGTCTGATGCTGGTGACGCTAAAAATACACATGGGCCAGCAACATCTTTCGGTGTACCCCAGCGATCAGCAGGGATACGCTCAAGAATCGCTTGGTTGCGCTCTGCGTCTTCACGTAGTGCTTGAGTATTGTTGGTTGCCATGTAGCCAGGTGCAATCGCGTTGACATTAATATTGTCGCTTGCCCACTCGTTCGCCATTGCACGAGTGATACCCATTACCGCACTCTTAGATGCGGTATAAGAAGGTACACGAATACCGCCTTGGAAAGAGAGCATTGATGCGATATTAATGATCTTACCGCCGGTGCCTTGCGCCTTAAACTGCTTAGCAACCGATTGAGACATAAAGAAAACTGTTTTGGTGTTGATGTTCATTACGTCATCCCAGTTCTGCTCAGAAAACTCAATCGCGTCCTCTCTGCGAATAATACCGGCATTGTTTACAAGCACATCAATACGACCAAATTCAGTAAGCGTTTTGTCGATTATTCCAGGAATATCTTCTTGGTTAAGAAGGTTGGCACGTACGTCTAAAAACGTATGACCTGCCGCATTCATTTTTTCAATCGTCTCTGTTGGTTCAACATAATTAACGCCAACCACTTTACAACCCGCCTCAGCCAGTCCGATTGCCATACCTTGACCAAGGCCTGTATCGCAACCCGTCACTATCGCGACTTTTCCTTCTAAATTGAATGACCCTAATATCATGCTTACTTCCTCAATTATGTTCCGTTTGCGGCGCTTCAATTAATCCTGCCACTTAATTTAGTCATACAATAAAACATAAATACCTTTCTGACAATTATTTTTGAAACGACATTTCAAAAACAATCATAAAT
>NZ_JAKJSY010000055.1:0-34267 GCF_050337445.1 Vibrio minamisatsumaniensis
GGCTCTGGCTCTGGCTCTGGCTCTGGCTCTGGCTCTGGCTCTGGCTCTGGCTCTGGCTCTGGCTCTGGCTCTGGCTCTTCAGGTTGAGACAGTTCGATAGACTGGTCAACAAAAAACGCTTCCGGTTCACTATTTTCTTCGCCCAATAGCGAAGTGAAATAATCATCCAGCGCTTGTTCACTCGATAGACTTTGTCGTGTCTCTGTTAATTCGTTATTCACGCTCATTTATCGCTAACCTCTCAAGATAAATAAGCAATTGTTTATAAGCAAATACACCGCGACTACCCGACGCAAAGTGAGAGGCTGGCAAACGTTTTAAGCTCGCATCTCGAAACTTGGTATCAATCGGTACGGCAGATGTCCAAACTTGGTTCGGGTAATCATCTTTAAGCTGAGTGAGTGTTTGTAGTGATGCTCTGGTCCGTTTATCGTACATCGTCGGTATAATCGTCACTTTAAACGGTGTTTTACGAGACTTCTGCATGATGGATAAAGTGCGAATCATGCGCTCTAAGCCCTTCATTGCCAAAAACTCAGTCTGTACAGGAATCAAAATACGATCACTCGCCGCCAAAGCATTGACCATCATGACACCCAGAATGGGCGGACAGTCAATAAGCACGTAGTCATAGTCACTTTGCAAAGCCACTAAAGCGCGCTTCAAGATCAATCCCATACCACTTCGATTTCCCATTACACGATCTAATGTCGCTAATGACATATGTGCAGGAATAATATCGATACCTTCGACTTCCGTTTGTAAAAGCAAAGGTCTTACCGTCTGCGCGGTAAACTCACGCAACTGGAACAGATCAAACAGGCTCGATTCTACCGTATCTGAGTCGTAACCCAGATAGGTGGTCAGTGATGCATGTGGGTCAGTATCAACCAACAGAACACGGTGCCCCTTCAACGCAAGTAAACCTGCTAGAGTCACGGTCGTAGTCGTTTTACCAACACCACCTTTTTGGTTTGCAACACTCCAAACAATCATGTCGATTTACCTAAGCTAAGCCAACTTCAACCAAGATCCTTTCCGCAATGCGGTCGAGAGGTAGGTCTTCAGTAGAAATGCCCGCTTTTGCTACCGCTTGAGGCATACCATATACAACACAACTGTCTTCATCTTGTGCCCAAATCGTCGAGCCCGCAGTTTTCAACATACGCGAACCTTCTCGACCATCTGCGCCCATACCGGTCAGTATCATAGACAACACTTTGTCGCCGTAGATCTTTGCAGCAGAGCCGAATGTGACATCCACACAAGGCTTGTAGTTCATGCGGTCGCCGCCATCGATAATTCTTAGACGTGCCGAACCGGCTCTGCCATCCACCATCATCTGTTTACCACCCGGAGCAAGATACGCCACACCAGCTTTCAACATATCTCCATCTTGCGCTTCACGAACTTCAATCTTACATAGGCTGTTCAGACGGTTAGCAAAAGCGGCAGTAAACGTAGCAGGCATATGCTGAACCAACACAATCGGATGTGGATAATGAGCCGGAATGTGCGTCAAAATTTTCTGTAGTGCAACAGGGCCGCCAGTCGAAGTACCAATGGCTGTTAATTGATACTTCTTACCTGAAGCTCTGAATTTCGCTGTCGCCGCAACTGTAGGTTTAGCAACCGAAGTAGCGGCTGTTATTGGTTGGCGTAATGGCGTTGAAGTTGAAGTCGTTGCTGTCGCTCTCGGCGCAATAGGAGCACGACGCATAAATGCACGCTTTGCAGCAATCTGAATTACGCGCTGTTGAAGCAATGCAACTGCATCGTCGCGGTTACGTGCGATGTCTTCAAACTTCTTAGGTAAGAAGTCGAGAGCACCTGCATCCAAAGCATCCAATGTTGCTTTCGCACCATCATGTGTTAACGATGAAAACATCAAAATAGGCGTAGGCGACGCGGCCATAATTTCACGAACAGCGGTGATGCCATCCATGACCGGCATTTCAATATCCATCGTAATAACATCGGGTCTTAACTTTTTGGCTTTCTCAACGGCCTCTTTGCCGTTTACTGCTACATCGATGACTTCTAGGCGAGCCTCTGAGTTGATGATCTCACTAACGCGACGTCGAAAAAAACTCGAATCATCAACAACTAATACTTTAATCGCCATATTTATCCTTAAATTCTTGACGCAGCTGCGTACTGCTTCAACAAGTCCGGCACATCAAGAATCAATGCAATGTGTCCGTCACTTGTAATTGTCGCGCCTGCCATTCCTGGCGTGCCTTGCAGTAGCTTATCAAGTGGCTTGATAACAACTTCTTCTTGGCCGATAAGCGTGTCGACAACAAAACCAACACGTTGGCTACCCAGTTGTACGATAACAACATGGCCGTGCCCTTTACGCAGTTCGACAATACCCGCTTTAGGTGCAAGCCAGTTTTGTAAATAGAACAACGGGATAGATTTATCGCGAACGATGATAGTCAGCTGACCATCAACCACGTTAGTGCAACTTAAGTCTAGGTGGAAAATCTCGTTCACCGATGCCAAAGGCAATGCAAACGGGTGACCAGCGACACCAACCATCAAGGTTGGCAGAATCGCTAAAGTGAGTGGAACCTGGATCGTGATCTTGGTGCCCTGTCCCATCTCTGAATCAATGTCAATTGAGCCATTCAATGTGTTGATCGCTGTTTTCACAACGTCCATACCCACACCACGACCAGAGATATCTGAGATCTTCTCTTTGCTGGAGAAGCCAGGAGCAAAAATTAGGTTAAAACACTCTTTATTTGATAAGCGAGACGCGGCGTCTTCATCCATCAAACCACGTTTAACCGCGATAGCTCGAAGCTTATCAGGGTCCATACCGCCACCGTCATCAACGATAGCCAATTCAATGTGGTCACCTTCTTGAGAGGCAGAAAGAATCACTTTACCCGTTCTAGACTTACCTGCAACAACACGGTCGTCCGGCATTTCAATACCATGGTCGACAGAGTTTCTTACTAAGTGAATCAGGGGATCGGCCAGTGCTTCCACTAAGTTTTTATCAAGATCCGTTTCTTCACCACGCATTTCAAGAACGATGTCTTTGTTTAAAGTACGAGCAAGATCACGAACAACTCGAGGGAAACGGCCAAATACTTTCTTGATCGGCTGCATGCGGGTCTTCATTACCGCACCTTGAAGATCCGCTGTCACAACGTCTAAGTTAGAGACGGCTTTCTCCATTTCTTCATCATCACTGTTCAGGCCAAGGCTGACCAGTCGATTGCGAACCAAGACAAGCTCACCCACCATATTCATGATGGTATCAAGGGTTGACGTATCAACGCGCACTGTTGCGTCAGCTTGCTGCTTCTTCGCTGGCACTTTTGCTTCTGATTTCGTCGGTGTTTCTTTCACTTCAGCAACGGCTGATTGCTGAGGTTTAGGTGCTGCTTTTGCTACAGGAGCTGTGATCTCGGGCTTCACAGCGGCTGGTTTAGTTGCCACGTCTAGCTCTTCAAGAGTTGGGCCATTACCTGAACCATGTAACTGGTCAAGTAACTTCTCAAACTCTTCGTCAGTCATCAGGTCATCGCCTTCAGACATCGCCGAAACAGGTGCTGCAGGAGGCGCTGGCGGAGGAGGCGGCGTTGAACTTGCCGCTGTCGGACTCTTACCCGCGCCGTGCAGTTCATCTAATAACTTTTCAAATTCGTCATCAGTAATATCACCACTGTCAGCAACAGGCTGAGGTGCAGCGGGTGCTGGTGCAGAAGGCGCTGTTGGTGAACCACCTTTACCGTGCAGCTCATCAAGCAAGCGTTCAAACTCATCTTCAGAGATATCATCGACTGAAGAGGCATTGATATTTGAGCTTTCAACAACCGGTTCAGGTACCGCAGGCGCTTCAACAATAGGTTCAGGGATGACCTGTGATGGGGATTCTACTGGTGCCACTTCCTCGGCAGACTGTGGTTTGCAGAGACGATGAAGTTCATCCAATAAAGCTTGTTCAGCGGGAACTAAAGGCTCCGAATCTTGCACGGCTTGAAACTGCACATTGACGGTATCGAGAGCTTGTAGCATGGTATCCATCAAACCTGACGTTACGCTACGTTGGCCGTTTCTTAGAATGTCGAAAACATTCTCAGCACCATGACAAGTATCCACCAGTTCAGTTAATGCTAGGAAACCAGCACCCCCTTTCACTGTATGGAAACCACGGAAAATAGCGTTTAATAGCTCTTTGTCGTCAGGGTTATTCTCAAGCTCTACCAGTTGTTCTGATAAGAGTTCAAGGATTTCTCCTGCTTCGACTAAAAAGTCCTGAAGAATATCTTCGTCTAAATCGTAGCTCATAGGTTACCTTTAAAATCCAAGACTGGATAACAAATCGTCGACTTCATCTTGAGATGCAACAGCATCTTCACGCTCTTCTGGGTTCATAATTGGACCTTCAGGAGCAATCGATGCTTTCTTCTCTGACTCTGGAGTTGGCTCTTTTTGATTCGCACCGAATACCGTGAGAATCTCGACCAAACGTCCTTCCACCTCATTTACCAAGGTAATAACTTTGCTAATTATCTGCCCAGTTAAATCTTGGAAATCCTGAGCCATCAAGATTTCAGTCAATTGTCCGCGTAGTTCAGTACTGTCGCCTTCTACTTGGACAAGCAATCCATCAATGCGGTGACATAAAGCTTTAAATTGTGCCAGCTCAATGCGGCCATGCATCAGTTCATTCCATTGAGGCCTCACTTGAAGTAGACCCTCGTGTAGGTTGTCCGCTATTGGCATGCAGCAATCAACAGCGTCCATCGTTTTATTCGCCGCAACTTCTGTTTTATCTATGACGTATTGAAGGCGATCCCTTGCGTCAGGGATTTCATCATTTGCGATGACGCTAATGCGTTCATCGAAATTAAATTGAGTCAAAGAATCGTGAAGATCGCGAGTCAAACTACCTATTTCTTGAAGCATTGGGTTGTCTTGAAGACTAAAATTGTCTTCATAAATACTTCTAACAAGAGAATCAGCATCTTGCTGTTCATCGTTTTCAAGCAGTTCTACTAATTGTTTTGCTTGTGCTAATGAAATCATCCTGAGTTTAGCCTTACTCCGCATACTTCGTTCGCTTAGGTTATCGAGATAGACAGAGAACGGTTCAGTCAGTGTTTATCCAGAAATTCCTAAAACGTATTGATCGCTTATAAGCGATCAAAAATCTTATCAAGTTTCTCTTTCAGCGTGGCTGCAGTGAAAGGCTTCACAATGTAACCATTAACACCTGCTTGTGCGGCTTCAATGATTTGCTCACGCTTCGCCTCTGCTGTGATCATCAGCACAGGTAGATGCTTAAGTTCTGCATCTGCACGAATGTGTTTAAGCAAGTCAATACCTTGCATACCGGGCATGTTCCAGTCCGTTACCACGAAATCAAATTCGCCTTTTTTCAGCATAGGTAATGCGGTCAAGCCATCATCTGCTTCTTGAGTGTTGTTGAAACCTAGATCACGAAGTAGGTTTTTAACAATTCGGCGCATCGTTGAAAAGTCATCAACAATGAGAATTTTCATGTTTTTGTTCAAATTAGCCTCCACTGAATAAGATCAGTGTTGTTAGTCGTTCTGTGTCCAAGCACTTAACTTAGTGCGTAGACGCTGCATAGATTGGCTCAATATTTGGCTGACACGAGACTCGCTGACACCTAATATTTCCCCTATCTCTTTTAAATTGAGTTCTTCATCATAATAAAGTGAAAGCACAAGGCCTTCTCTTTCTGGAAGTTGTTTTATTGAATCGATCAAAGCTTGACGAAAAGACTCATCGGCGACGCCTTGAAAAGGTGCGTTGTCTTGAGAGTCCTCATTCGGAGATATTACATCATCTGAGACGCCTAAATCTTCGATTCCGACCAGTCTTGAGCAATTAATATCCGTTAAAGCACTGTGATACTGCTCTAAACTGAGTCCCATGTGCTTCGCCACTTCGACATCACTAGGGTCGCGGTTGAGAATCCCCTCCAACTCCGCGATTGCACTGCTGATTTCACGATTGTTTTTATGAACCGATCTCGGCACCCAATCTCCACGACGTATGTCATCTAACATCGCCCCGCGAATTCGGATCCCAGCATATGTCTCGAAGCTAGCCCCTTTAGTACCATCATAATTTTGTTGAGCTTCAATCAAGCCGATCATGCCAGCTTGAATCAAATCATCAACCAACACATTCGGCGGTAATCGCCCCAGCAAGTGATGAGCGATACGTTTAACCAACACAGAGTACTTCTCAAAAAAAGCCTGCTGGCTATTGTGATTAGCATGTTGATCGTAAGTAAGCGCTTTATTCACCAAATGGGTCCTCTACAAATTCAGTACGATTCAGTAATCTTTCAACAAAAAACTCCAAATGCCCACTTGGTGTTTTAGGGATTGGCCAGGTCAATGCCTTATTTGACAATGAACTGATTGCTAATGCCGCAGGAGAGCGAGGAAATGCATCGACTACAATTTTCTGTCTCTTCACGGCTTGACGTACTTTATCATCTAAAGGAATACATGCTACGAGTTCGAGGTTCACATTTAAGAAACGCTCTGTGACCAAAGTCAATTTTGCAAATAATTCTCGCCCTTCGCGATAGCTTCTGACCATATTGGCGACAACTTTGAATCGCTGAACTTGATGTTCTCGACTCAAGAGCTTAATTAAGGCATAAGCATCCGTAATTGACGTTGGTTCATCACACACGACCACGACTACATCCTGCGCCGCTCTTGAGAAGCTGATCACCATATCAGAAATACCGGCGGCTGTATCGACAAGCAAGATATCCATCTCGTCTTCAAGCGAACCAAAGGCACGAATCAACCCCGCATGTTGAGCATGCGACAATTCAGTCATGCTCTGCGTGCCTGACGTTGCAGGAATAATTCTAATTCCGTGCGGCCCTTCGACAATCGCATCTTTAAGCTCACATTCACCAGCCAACACGTGCCCGAGATTTCGTTTAGAGCGAATGCCTAGCATAATATCGACGTTGGCTAGCCCTAAGTCGGCATCCAATACCATGACTTTTTTGCCTTGGCGCGCCATACAAATAGCCATACCTAACGTTACATTAGATTTACCAACACCTCCTTTACCACCGGTTACAGCGATAACTTTTGTGAGTGAAGGCTTGGTTAAGCGACGGAGGCCGCTAGCTTGATCATGTATCATATTTTCATTCATATTTATCCGCCGCCTAGAGCCCTTCAGAATCGCTATTCCAGTAATGAGGTTCATTCTCTGTAGATTTTTCTAATAACTCATTGGCCTTAGCCATCATGTACTTTGGCTGAGCAATAACAATATCTTCAGGAACTCGTTGACCATTTGCTATGTAAGCAACTGGTAATGCATTTTGTATTACGACACTGATGAATTCACCTAGACTTAAGGATTCATCCAGCTTAGTCATGATGCACCCCGACAACGGGATTCGTCTAAAGTGCTCAATGGTTTCTTGCAGCACTTTACGTTGTGCCGTTGCTGGCAACACAAGGTAACTATTGATAACGGAACCACTCTCTTGCATCAAGGTGTCTAACTGTTCAGATAGGCGAACATCTCGTTGTCCCATGCCTGCAGTATCGACCAAAATCAGGCGACGATTACGCAACTGATATATAACATCGGCCAATTCACTAGAATCTTTAGCAACTCTTACCGGACAACCCATAATTCTACCATAAATTGATAGCTGCTCATGCGCCCCGATACGATAAGTATCTGTTGTCACCAGTGCGACATTGTCTGCACCATATTCCATTGCGGCTCTTGCCGCTAGCTTTGCAACGGTCGTTGTTTTACCCACACCAGTCGGACCTAATAAGGCCACAATACCACCGCGTTTTAAAATATCGGTTTGTGTCACTGAAATCTGGTCCGCGACCAAGGCTAGCAATGCCTTCCAAGCGCGAGCAGGTTTAGTGTCTTCAGGAATGTAACAAGCCATTTGATCCGCAAGCTCGGCAGAAACCCCCATACGCTCAAGACGCTTAATTAACATTGCTCGCAGAGGTTCACGACGCTCAACTTCTTGCCACATTAATCCTGATACTTGATGTTCTAACAAGCGACGAATAGAGGTCATCTCTTCGCGCATTGTTTCCATCTCGGTATCTGTACCTTTGGATTGCCCCCCCTCACGATGACGATCGTAACGAGTAGGATCAAGACGAGGCGCTGGACGATCGACTCTGCGATCTTCGGCAATTAATTGAGATAGACCCGTTTCACGAGCAAATGCAGAGTCGAGACGGCCGTTAGACTGTTGGTTACCCGTTAACTGACGATTGCTCCCGGACTGGCGATTCAACAGCGCTGACAACGAGTCTTCATTTTCAGCACGATGTTGTGAGCTTTCATCGGCACCATGACTGTATTGTTTGAGCATATTCGCAAAGCGCTTGGTCATTGATCGTCCGCCTTCAGCACTCGTCTGTAGGCTAACCTTGTCATCGTCTAGTTGACGACGCCCTACCGGTGCTGCGGGCGCGGCCATTTGCGTATACTGACTTTGCGCAGGCTGTTGGGGTTTATTTAACCGTGAACTCGTTGTTGATGGGCTCGATTCACCATCAATAGCAGCAACAATTTCTACGCCACCAGCGACCTTTTTATTTGACATGATCACGGCTTCTGAACCAAGCTCTTCTTTGACTTGGAGCAGAGCTGTTCGCATATCTTTTGCAAAAAATCGTTTAATTTTCAATTCGTTCGTCCGTTCTAATTAGGCGGTTTAATTACCAACAGCTTGTACTATGCGTATCTGCTTTTCGTCCGGTATCTCTTGATAAGATAACACTCTCAAGTTTGGGATCGTGTTTTTCACGAATTTAGCCAACGTCGAACGTAATACACCAGAGGTCAGTAGCACCGCGGGCTCTCCCTTCAGCTCTTGTTCTTGTGTCGCTTGGCTGAGAGATGTTTGTAAACGTTCGGCTAAACCTGGTTCAATTCCTGCAGATTCCCCGCCAGAGGCCTGCATCGTCTGATGCAAAATTTGTTCCAACTCTGGAATTAGGGTAATGACAGGTAACTCTGGCTCTATACCATTGATTTCTTGAACAATTAGTCGTTTTAATGAAATACGAACTGCGGCAGTGAGTATGTCAGGTTCTTGACTCTTACCTGAATATTCCGACAAAGTTTGGACGATTGTTCGTATATCTCGAATGGGAATGGCTTCATTTAACAGGTTTTGTAGCACTTTCACTACAACACCAAGCGACAGTTGCTCTGGCACAAAACCTTCAACGAGCTTGGGCGTAGAACGACTAAGCATTTCAAGCAAGTTCTGCACTTCCTCGTGACCAATCAGCTGCGATGCATTGTTCGTTAACAATTGACTAAGATGCGTTGCCAACACGGTTGATGAATCCACAACCGTGTAACCTAAGGCTTGTGCGTGTTCACGTTGCTCTTCACGGATCCACACGGCTTCAAGGCCAAATGCAGGGTCAATCGTCTGCTCACCATCGATTATCCCGTAAACTTGACCGGGATTGATGGCGAGTTCCATGTCAGGCTTGATCTCAGCCTCACCAACCGCCACTCCCATCAACGTAATTCGGTAACTGTTTGGCGTTAGCTCAAGGTTATCGCGAATATGCACTGCTGGGATCAAGAAACCAAAATCTTGAGACAGCTTTTTACGTACCCCTTTCACTCGCTCAAGCAATTCACCCCCTTGATCTCGATCGACCAGAGGAATTAAACGATACCCCACTTCCAAGCCAATAATATCGACCGGCTGAACATCATCCCAAGAGAGTTCTTTCTGAGAGCCTTGCTCTCCTTTYGCTTCAATGGTTGCTGGTAGATTTTGGTCTTGCGCTTTTTTCTTATGTTTTTTATCAATAAAGTACGCCCCAGCGCCTGCAACCGCAGCGAGACTTAAAAATGAGAAGTGCGGCATACCAGGTACAATCCCCATAATTCCAAGGATACCCGCTGTGATCATTAAGGATTTGGGATTATCAAACATTTGGAAGACGAGTTGTTGTCCCATGTCTTCATCGGTATTCTGACGCGTCACCATCATCGCAGCAGCGATAGAAAGCAGCAGTGAAGGAATTTGTGCAACCAGGCCGTCACCAATCGTCAGTAATGTATAGATCTCGATGGCTTCACCAAAACCAAGGTTAAACTGGACCATACCAATGCTCAAACCACCAATGATATTGATGAACAAGATCAAGATACCGGCAATCGCATCCCCTTTAACAAACTTAGATGCACCGTCCATTGAACCGTAAAAGTCGGCTTCTTTAGTCACTTCAAAGCGGCGGGTACGAGCCTGTTCTTGATCGATCAAACCCGCATTCAAATCGGCATCAATTGCCATCTGCTTACCCGGTAAAGCATCCAAGGTAAAACGTGCACTGACTTCCGATATCCGACCCGCACCTTTGGTGACCACCATAAAGTTGATGATCATCAAGATCAAAAACACCACCAAACCAACCGCATAGTTACCACCAATCACCACGTTACCGAAGGCTTCAATAACGTTACCGGCAGCATCACCACCTTCATGACCATGGAGCAATACCACTCGGGTCGAAGCAACGTTCAAGGCCAAGCGAAGCAGAGTCGCGATGAGCAAGACCGTGGGGAATGCTGCGAAATCTAAAGGCCTGCGGGTATAAACCGAAACCAATAGCACAACCATAGACAGTGCAATATTAAAGGTGAAGAACATATCCAACAAGAAAGCTGGAATCGGCAACACCACCATAGCAAGCGTTGCAAGTACCATGACAGGCGCACCAATTGCAGGCATCGCTCGATTAGGAATTTTAGGTAGCTTGTCCGCAAAAGGCAGGGAGAATTTCATAAATCTAGGCAGTTTCACTATATTGTCGCTCTCTCGCCAAGCTGATTGAGGCTCAGGTCCAAGCTATGCTTCTATGGTTTAGAAAACATGGGTTTATAATACACGGCTTTATAATGAACCGGTGGTAATGATCGGGGTTATTATATTCACAATTGATATAGCAAGCATTATACCAACCTATCTCGTCAATTTATCGCCACCCGATCAAAAAAAAGAAGGCGCGATGATAACGCCATTATCCGTGTTCATCGCTCTCAGCTCAAGCAATTGATCTAATAGCGCATATCGGGTGGGATCGACATATTGGAATCTTGTAACTTTGGCCTCTCCCCCCCTTTTTTTCGATACTGTTTAAGCTGAAACACATAAGCAAGTATTTGTGCCACCGCCGTAAACAAACCGTCAGGAATTTGTTGTTCGAGTTCTGTGGTGTGGTAAAGCGCCCTCGCTAATGGGGGAGCTGGAATAATATAGATATCATTCTCACGCGCAATTTCACGAATTTTCATCGCCATATGGTCAACCCCTTTGGCGACCACTATTGGCGCTTTGTCTTGATTCTGCTTATAACGCAAAGCCACCGAAAAGTGTTCAGGATTGGTCACTATCACATCAGCTTGTGGAACATCAGCCATCATACGACGTTGGGCCGCTTCCCGTTGCAACATTCGAATTCGACCTTTCACTTCAGGTTTCCCTTCCGTGTCTTTAAACTCATCTTTCACTTCTTGTTTAGTCATCTTCAGCTGATCGGCGTGCTGCCAGATCTGAAACGGGATATCAATAGCGACAACAATTAACAAAGAGCAACTAATAAGAAGAATAAAGTTAAGTAAAATATCCAGAGCATGGAATATATTCTGTGGGTACACCTCGATGCTCAGTTGCATCAAATCGTGCTGAGAAGCGTGAATAAGATAAATAGCCATCCCAGAAACGAGCGCTACTTTCAGAATAGATTTCAACAGTTCAACCCAACTTTGCAGGCCAAACATCCGTTTAATACCGCTCAATGGATTTAACTTAGACGCCTTAGGCATCGCCGCTTGCATTGAAAAGCTAACTCCGCCAACTCCAGCTGCACCGATCACTGCAGCAACGAATAAGGTTATCAGAATCAAGAACAATGGGTAGAATAGGTTCACCAACGCGCCACCGACTATTTCTAGAAGCTTATTGGTATTAAATACTTCATCACGGCTTAGTGAAAATAGACGTTGCATGGCCTCGAACAAAGCTTTCGCCATCGAATCACCAAACCACATCAAGGCAATCGCCCCTACAATCAACACCGACGCCGACGCAAGCTCTTTTGATCTTGCAACCTGACCTTTTTCTTTGGCCTGTTGCAAGCGCTTGGGCGTGGCGTCTTCGGTACGTTCTTGACCGTCTGACTCTGCCATTTCAGTCTCCTAACATTCTAATCGGATGAGACGACATATCTGTTGTTCGCCTTGCATCCAGAATAGCTCATAGTGCCCATACAAACCGCTAAGGATATACCAACAAATCAATAGACCTACGAGTAGTGCAAATGCAAAACCCAAAGAAAATATATTAAGTTGAGGCGCGGCACGCGTCATTACACCAAATGAAAGGTTAATCGTTAACAGGGCAATGATGCCCGACAATGACATCGATAATGCCGTTTTGAACATAATGCCAAGCCACAGTGCCAGTTCTCTGAAATCCACCGCCGTTAGAGAGCCACTACCAATCGGTAAAGTCTTAAAGCTAAACACCACCAATTGCAGCATTTTCAAGTGACCATCCGTTGCTAAAAAAAACAGGGTCGCTAGCAGCATAAACAACTGACCGAGCACCGGTGTATTCTGACCATTAGCTGGATCGACCATGGAAGCGAAACCCAAACTCGATTGCATACCCAGAATCTGACCAAGCATAACGAAAGTTTGAAGCATGAACTGGGTGACAAATCCCATGGCAACACCAATGACAATTTGCTCAAAGACCGTTAAAAAACCTTGGAAGGACAGCAGTTCAATGTCTTTAGGCACTGCGGGGATCGCAGGCATTACGGCAAAGGTAATCGCCAAACCTAAATACAGACGAATGCGAGGGGAAACAAAACGTGCCCCTGTTACCGACATAACCATCAGCATGGCTGAGATACGAGTGTACGGCCAAAAATAATTGGCTAACCACTCTAGTACTAGGCTCGTCGGGAATTCCATATCGGTTTAATACAAAACTTGTGGTAAGCGTTCAATGATCTCGAAAAAGAACTCCATCATCATCTGTGTCATCCAATGCGCAAACATCATCAAGGCTAACAACGTCACGATTAAACGCGGCAAAAAGCTTAGCGTTTGTTCGTTGATGGATGTTGCGGCTTGAAAGACAGCGACAACTAGACCGATCAATAGGCTAGGAATAATAATGGCGCAAACCATGATTAATACCATCCAAAGTGCGTCTCGGAACAATTCGACGAATATTTCAGGATTCATGATACCCCCAGCTACACGACAAAACTGCCGGCGAGTGTCGAGAGTATCAAGTTCCAACCATCAACAAGAACAAATAACATCAACTTAAACGGCAGTGACACAATCATCGGTGACAGCATCATCATCCCCATAGCCATCAATACAGAGGCAACCACCAAGTCAATGATAAGGAAAGGCAAGAACAACATAAAACCGATCTGAAATGCCGTTTTCAGCTCAGAGGTGATAAACGCAGGAATGAGAACGGCCATAGATACATCTTCAGGATTACTCACTTCTGATCCCGACATATCCACAAAGGTCTCAAGATCTTTAAGTCGAGTCTGCTTAAGCATGAAAGACTTAATTGGGGCTTGGGCAACATCAAATGCCTGTCTTGCTGATATTTGTTCATTAAGATAAGGCTGAACCGCTTGTTCATTTACCTGATTGATCACAGGGGACATTATGAAAAAGGTCAAAAATATCGCAATACCAATAATCACTTGGTTTGAAGGCGTTTGTTGTAGACCCATTGCCTGGCGCAAGATAGACATGACCACCACAATTCGGGTAAACGAGGTCATCAAAATCACCATCGCCGGCAAAAAGCCGAGCATGGTCATTAAGGCCAATATTTGCAAATTGATAGAGTAATCTTCCCCACCGTTCGCGTTGGTCGTCATGGTGAAGGCTGGAATACCCCCGCCATTCCCAGTCAAGCTACCCGTCGTCATGGTTTGCGATTTGGATTGGTCTTGTTCCATAGTACTGGTGGTTACTGACTCTGAACCTGCGACATTGGCGGGAATGACCGTGCCGTCTTCAGCCTGTGCTGATACCGACACACTGAATACAAGAGTACAGAGAAAAATAAGCTGAACCAGCAGCACTTTCGCCGCTCGGAAAGCGCCGGTTTGGCAACAGTAAGATGAGTTTAAAAGCCGGTTATTTGTTTGCATCTTTTTTCATTAGTTGGGAAAGCTGACTTGAAAATGAACTTCTTTCCAGCATCTCCTGAGTGAGAGGTTTATCAAGCTTAGAGAGCAACTGAATGGACTGCGTGGTAATGCCAACCAAGAACTGTTCATCACCCGCTTGAACAATAGCAATACGCTCTTTCGTTCCTACCGGAATTTGCCTCACAATCGCTAAGCCTTGTTGCTTAGACATAGCCGGTACTTGCATTCGCTTCAATAACCAAGCAATCAATAAGATGAATGCTATAACGAAAATTAGCGACCCGAAAGTGGTCGCTAAATCCAGAGAGGGAGGCGTGGCGGCAAATGCCATCGTGGGAAAGCAAAATAGCCCGGCCCCAATCCATCGCTCAGACGTAAAACGCATTAGCGAAGCTTCTTAATTCTTTCTGTTTGGCTAATAACGTCCGTCAAACGAATACCAAACTTATCATTGACGACAACCACTTCACCATGAGCGATCAAAGTACCATTAACCATTACATCCAGTGATTCACCTGCGATTCTATCCAGCTCAACAACCGAACCTTGATTGAGTTGAAGTAAGTTTCGAATACTGATCTGAGAGCGTCCTACTTCCATCGAAATGGTCACAGGGATATCCATAATGGTATCGAGCTTGCGGCGCTCATCTTCAGAAATCGGAGTCGATGAATCGGTTAGCTCGTCAAGTGGGGCTGCCAGTACATCATCGACATCAATTGACGGCGCTAAAGGGTCTTCACCAAGTGCTGCAGCCCATTCATCTGCCAGCTTTTGATCTTCACTAGGTTCCATTGCCAATTCCTATACTTTATCTATTTTGCTATTCGTTATCGTCACTATTTTCAAGTTCCGACATTAAGTCTTTACCTAAAAACGCGAGATCAGTTTTAACCACATGCGGTCTTTGAATTTTTTCAGAAATCTGTACTGCGAGCTTCTCGCCTGAACGTCCCATTTTCACACGATAAGTCGGCAGTTCTTCGACGAACATCGTCGCGTGTTCAGGCATTTTCATTGGAATGACATCACCAGGGCGCAGCTCCATAAGGTCACGCAGAGAAATGTCTTGCTCTAGCAGGTTAACTCGAAAGTTGACAGGCACATCCATGATTTCATCACGCAGTGCAGAGCTCCAGCGAACATCGGTTTCCATTTTGTCTGATTGAACACCGGCATCCAACAATTCACGAATCGGCTCTACCATTGAGTAAGGCATGACCACATGGAAATCACCACCACCGCCATCCACTTCAATGTGAAATGAACTCACAACAATGACTTCTGTTGGGCTCACAATGTTCGCCATACTTGGATTCACTTCAGAATCTAAATACTCAAACTCAACACCCATCACAGGAGACCATGCTTCCCGGTAGTCTTCAAAAACAATTTTTAGCAGTAACTGAATAATTCGTCTCTCGGTGGGCGTAAACTCACGACCTTCAATCTTAGCGTGAAAGCGGCCATCCCCCCCAAAGAAGTTCTCTACGAGAATAAAGACAAGACGGGCTTCCATGGTGATCAGCGCCGTCCCTTTTAATGGACGAAAACGAACCATGTTTAAACTGGTCGGAACATACAATGTATTTTGGTACTCACCAAACTTCATCATTTGTACGCCGTTGATCGACACCTCAGCCGTTTTACGCAACATATTGAACAAACTAATGCGCATATGACGAGCAAAACGCTCGTTAATAAGTTCAAGGGTCGGCATTCGACCACGGACGATTCGATCTTGAGATGAGAAGTCGAAATTGATTGCATTTTCATTTTCGGTTTCTACAGCATCTTCAACGTCGTCAACATCATCAACGCCGTGTAACAGCGCATCAATTTCGTCTTGGCTTAATAAATCGGTCACAAATTACCTATTGAATTACGAAGTCAGTGAATAGCACTTTTTCTATTACAGGCAGGCCAACAGCTTGAGTTAGGCTTGCTTTAATATCTTCCGTCGCCTTGTCACGCAGTTCAACTCGTCCTGTTAGGGAGCGCAATTGGTCAACCGTTGCAGACGCAAATGTTGCCAGTAACGTACTTTCGATGAGTGGCGTATGGTAGCGAGCTAAATCTTCATTCTTACTTCCACGAACCATGAGCTGTACTTTTATTTGAACGAGACGATCTTTTTTATCACCCGTAACATTGAACAAAAAGGGTTGTGGAATATTAACATACATCACAGGTTCTACAGCGACGACCGTGTTAACGGGCTGCGACTGTGATTCAGAAACACTACCATCATCGGAACCGAGGAAAAAGAACAGTGCTGCGCCAACTCCGAGCAATACAACGACAACGGCAATAATGATAATAGGAAGCTTACTTTTCTTTTTAGCTGGATCTTGTTCTTCAGACATATTGTTTCCTAACGTCCTATTCTTTTAATGAGCTTGTTATGCGCTGATATTAAGCATAATAACTGATTCCATCACGCTTTGATGCGACATTCAATTCAAGATTGCTGCCGCTATCAAGGTTTTCCGCACCTTGAGTACCATTTGTGCGGTTAGAGCCGGTTTGTTGCTCACCATGGCCATATCTCTCTTGCCCTTGACCAGAGTTCTGTTGCTGAACTGACGAATCAGCAAGCTGTATACCTTGTTGAGCAAACATTTCTCTCAAGCGAGGTAATGTTTGGTCAATCACATCTCTCGCTTGTTGATTCGTCACTGTAAAGTGCACGTTCGCCACATCATTATTCATGGTCATTCTGATTTTCATATGACCCAATTCGGGTGGGTCGAGACGAATATCCAAACTCTTAAGGTTCTTAGACATCATCATTTGTATTTTTTCAGCCACTTGCTCATTGGCGAGCTCTTTAGTGAGCTGCAAAGGCGCCTGTTGGGCAGCTTGAATTTCTGCTCGTGTCGGTGCTGAACCAACCGTTGCTGTTCCTTGTGCGCCAGCCGCAGAAGCAATCTGCTGGGCCAAGGAAGAATCTTTAGAATCTTCTTTAGCCCCTGCCTTACCCAAACCAGACAGTGCTTCGACACCAGCTTCCGCTTTAAGAAGTGCTTCCGTCGAGCCTGCTTTTGTGGCTGCTGACGCGGCATTCATCACAGGGTTTTGCGCTGCTAGACTTGGATCCAAAGCGGTTTGCTGCGGTATTGTGGCTGCATTCCCTTGTTGAGACACCAATTGCTGAGCTGCCGCATGTGCGTTACTGGCATGTTGCATTGCCGCTTTATCCGTGAACGCATTGTTGGTTGATTGAGAAGCTGCCTGCGCTGACACTTGCTGTGCTGCCGTCGCTACGGCCGCTGTTGATACTGCCGAAGCGACCGCTTTAGTTTCATTTGAATCCGTATTATCCCAATCAATGGCGACTGGCTTACCAGATAGGTTGCTCTCGTTCGGATCTTGGCTCAGTAAAGCCTTTGCTTGCTGCTGAACATTGACTAACTGTCGATTCAACAAGTCTAAATTTGCGGTCGCAGTCGCCAGAGCAGCTTGTTCATCAACCGTCAATGTAGCGCCACTTTGTTGCTTTTGAACCAATCCATCGACAACCGATTGTTCTGATTCAATTTGTTCATTCAGTTGGTTGAGCGCTTTGGTTTGAGCATCGACCTGCTTGGCAAGTTCAATATCTGCCGCTGACAGAGCTTGGCTCTGATCTACAGCTCGCCCACTGACCGTATTCTTTTGGCTCAGTTCTCTGCTCATACTCGCTTCAATTTGCTCTGGGGTGATACCTTTATCCATTAACTGTCGAATTTCAGTATCCGTCAACTGAGAAACCCCCTTACCACCGGTAAGTACAGCAATTTCAGAATCGACTTCAAGACTCTTCTCTTGATTGGCTGCATTTGTTTGTTGTGCCATGTTGTCCACGGCATTGCTATCAGAAACACCAGCAGCAGGAGCTCCTGAAATATCGCCTTGAACTTGACCCATTTGAGCTTGTTGGGGCAAGCCTTTGCCGTTTGTTGGTTGCTTCAGTGTTTTGCTTGCCTCATCCAACTGATCAAGCAACTTATTGCCTTCGCTCATTGCTGCATTAGCTTGAGATGCACCCTGAACCTTCGGCCCGTCAGAATCGCTATCGACCGCTGTTTGCTCAGATTGGACACCTTGATTCGGGACCGCAGCTAACGTTCCGTCATCCGACGAAGTCGAGGAAGCTTTGGCTTTCGACTCTGAATCCTGTTCGGATGTTTGTTCAGTGGCTATTTTATCCGTCGTCGTATTTTCAACACCCGTCGCTTGCTTAGTTTGCTCTTCGCTAGCCTCAGCTGAATCATCGTTGGTCTTATCCGCTGAAGGTTCGCCGTCAATCGTCTGTTTTTCTTCGGATTTTAAGGCGGTTGCTGTGTCTTTTACTGCAGCTTTGCTATCACTTTCTTCAAAGCCGAGCGCTTCTTTAAAAGACTCAAAGAAACCTTTTGAATCACCGGTCTCTTCTACCTTGGAAGAAGCAGAACCGGAGTCCAACAACGGTGACGTTTTGCTGGTCGCTGAATTTGAGGAAAGACTAACATTCATATATACAAGCTCTATCTACTAGCTTTGCCGCCACTTTGTTAGGCAACAAAAAGAAAGTCGGGGGCTTTTCATACCATTAAGGGCATAAAACGCAGTTTTGTAGTAATGCAGCAAGAAACATGCCTATATTTTTTCATCCCCCCTGACGCACAACATTGATGTCAATCGTAACTAAGAGTCACACCTTCTTTCGGCTGTAGAGCAGAGTTGAGAACTCATCCATTTGCTTTTGTTCTCTTTGATCTTGCAACTTTACTTTCTCTTTCTGCTTTTTTTCCATTAGCCACTCGTAAGACTTACGCTTTTTACGCAACTCCATCCAGTAGTTTTGGCAGTTATCGACCTGATTTTTAAAATGATGTTCCGCTTCTCTTTGCTTTGAGAGCGTCTCATCCAATTGAGTTAAAAAGCGATTTAAGTGACCATACTGACTGGCCGTCAAACCCGCTTTGCCACGGTCGACCAGTTGCTGGCAATAATCCAGTCGATATTTTTCGATCTGTGCGACCTGCTCATAATACCCTTCTAATTCAGTATTTGCTTTATTGAGCGCTAATACCGCTTGATTCTCTTTGTCTTTCGCTTGATCGAGAAGAAATTCTAGTGCGTTATCCATGGCTGACCTTATTCACCCGTTACCCCCCTAATACATGTTTCAACATATTGACGCACATGTCGTATGGCACGGTTTCTTTCATCTTCTGTTGCAAGTATTCATCTAATCTCGGCTTCAGGGTGAAGGCACTATCAATGGCAGGATCGGTGCCCGCCTTATAAGTACCAATCGAAACTAAATCTTGATTTTTTCGGCAAATAGACAGCACTTGTCGCACCGCTTTCGACATCAAAACGTGCTCTTCTGTCGTGATTTGAGGCATAACACGACTGACCGATTTCTCTACATCAATCGCAGGGTAATGACCGGCATCAGCCATCTCACGTGACAGCACAATATGACCATCAAGAATCGCTCGCGACGCATCCGCAATAGGATCTTGTAAATCATCACCTTCGGTTAAAACGGTAAAGAAAGCGGTGATAGAACCTTGTTCATCATTACCGTTACCAGCACGTTCAACCAATGCGGGAAGTTTAGCAAATACCGATGGTGGATAACCTTTGGTTGCTGGCGGCTCACCCACAGACAAAGCAATTTCACGTTGTGCTTGAGCAAAACGCGTCAACGAGTCCATCAATAATAGAACATCTAAACCTTGATCTCGGAAGTATTCTGCAACCGCTAACGCGGTTTGACAGCCTTTTAAGCGCATCAATGGCGAAGAATCCGCCGGTGCGGCAACAACAACCGAACGTTTACGCCCATCTTCACCAAGAATTTCTTCAATAAATTCTTTTACTTCTCGTCCACGCTCACCAATAAGCCCGACCACAACCACTTGCGCGGTAGTACCTCGAGTCATCATACCAAGCGTGACCGACTTACCAACACCCGATCCAGCAAACAAACCAATACGTTGCCCTTTACCAACGGTAAGCAAACCATTGATCGCTTTCAAGCCAACATCAAGCGGCTCAGAAATAGGCTTACGCGCTAAGGGGTTAATTGGCTCCGCATTAAATGAAGCGCGTTGCTCGGTGTAAATCGGTCCTAACCCATCAAGTGGGTTACCCACACCATCGATAACACGTCCAAGCAACTCCATTCCAACAGGAATACCGCTCTCTGACGTCAACGGAGTCACACGAGCGCCGGGTAAGATCCCGGTAATTTGCTCACTTGGCATCAAAAAAAGGTTATCACCAGAGAAGCCCACGACCTCAGCTTCCATTTGACCAGACATCGTTTCAACTAAACACAAGCTACCGATTGGCGCTTTACAGCCAGTCGCTTCGAGTGTTAGACCAACCACACGCACCAATTTACCGGATGCAATTGGTCGGGACTTTAGCCCTTCGACTTTGTATTGACTCAGGCGATCCGCAAGCTCGAGCATTATTCATGCCCCTGATAGCGGTTTACGCCACAGAAGTTTTGAATGACGTTCTTGATGCGCTCTTCCATACGATAGTTAACACTCGACTCACCCGCTTCGATTTGAACATCACCACGGTTAAGGGCGGGTTCCGCGACCAACTCCCAATTACGACAATCCAATTCTGTTTCACCATAGGCAGAGCGAATAATGGCGACATCTTCAGGGTTCAACTTCAGAGTGATCGCGTGACCAGAAATAGGCAATGACTCGACCGATTCTTTGACGCTATCCAAGATGATTTGTTGGTTGGTTTGTACTTCAACATGCACCACTTCTTTGACCATGGTCAGCACCATGTCGACCAGTTGCTTTTCAACCTGAGCATTCATGAGTTCCAACGGCTGAGCAAATTGGTTAGCAAGCCCCATAAAGATAGCCACTTGTTGTTGAATGTATTCTTGTCCAGCCGTAACGCCTTCAAGCTTACCGACTTCGTTGCCCTCTTGATGACCTGCGGTAAACCCTTCTTCTTTGCCTTTTTCATAGCCCTGCTTGAAGCCAGCCTCTTGCCCTTGGTGAAACCCTTCCTGATAAGCGCCTTTCTTGATCAATTCGATTTGCTCTTCAGTCAAAATCAACGCTTCATCTTCGATGGCTTCTTCAACCGTAGGCATCCAGCCAGGATCATAGTTAAAGGCGGTTTCTTTGGCTTGTTTATTCACATCAGAGGTGTAGTCAGGCAGCCCCCATTTCTGAGGTTGGGCAACCGTATTATCTTCTTCGGGGCGCAGGAAGCCGCGTTTTCTATCACCTGACATATCAGTACCTATCTATGAGTGAGTCAAACTGTATTGTAAATTCAATCGGTTAGACTTCGTTAATCTGTGGTTCGAGATTGGATAAAGAAAAGCCCCAACAGAGTGGGGCTTTGGAGATTTCTGTATTAAAGGAACTCGTCGGCGCCACCTGACAGCATGATCTCGCCACTGTCGGCCATCTTCCTCGCAATACCCAATATCTCTTTTTGAGCCGCTTCCACATCAGAGACTTTCACTGGCGGCATCGCCTCAATATCGTCTCTCATCATATCAGCCGCACGTTTTGACATATTCTTATAGATCTTCTCGCGTAAACCTTCATCAGCACCCTTAAGCGCTTTCTGAAGAACGTCCTGTGGAACATCACGCAGTAGTCGTTGAACACCTTGATCATCCACTTCAATAAGGTTTTCAAAGACAAACATAAGATCTTGAATCTGGGTTGCCATGTCTTCGTCTTGGTCGCGGATTTGATCCATCAAGACGCCTTCCACGTTATTGTCCATGTAGTTCATGATCTCAGCAGCAGCTTTCAGACCACCAATTTTCGCTGCTTGAGCACCCGCTTGACCCGCAAATTGTTTCTCCATGATTTCATTCAGTTCAGCAAGTGCTGAAGGTTGAACTTCTTCTAGGTTAGCAATACGCATCATCAAATCAAGACGAACGCGTTCTGGGAACTGAGACAGGATCTCAGCCGATTGATCAGCATCAAGGTACGACAAAACAATGGTTTGGATCTGAGGATGCTCGTTGATGATGATACTCGCTACCTGACGAGGGTCCATCCATTTAAGTGAATCCAAACCTTTCGATCCAGTGCCAAGTAGAATTTGATCGACAAGGTTATTCGCTTTGTCTTCACCCAAAGCCGCCACCAGTGCGTTACGCATGAAGTCTTCACTGCCCATGCCAATATTGGTGTACTTTTGAATATCATCTAAGAAAGCACGGTGAACCGCACCCACTTTTTCCTGAGACAAATCCGCAGCGCGTGCCATGGCACTACCCACACGTTGAACCTGCTTTGGCTCTAAATGACGAATAATACCAGCAGCATCTTCTTCGTTTAAACTGAGCAACAAGATCGCAGCACGCTCATCGCCAGAGATAGAAGTGATATCCACGCCAGCAACATCAAGCACTTCACCGCCTTCGGTTTGTTGTGGAACAATTTCGTTAGCCATCTGCCATCCAATTCTTAACTACTTGAGCTGCTAGCTCGGGTTCATTCGCGACAAGTGCACGCACTGCTTTCAATACATCTTCATCTTTATGAAGGTTTGGTAAGTCGATACTTGAGCCAAATTCAAACAACTCTCCCCCTTCAATATCACCACCAATTAAGCTGGTTTCACCGTCAGCACCAATTGGCATTCCATCAGGGCCGTACATTTGCTCATCATCATCGGCTGCTGGATTGAGCAGTTTTTTCATAGCAGGGCGAACAAGCACCAAAATAACCACAATAATAACAAGGGCACTCGCAAACCAACGAACCCAATTATTAAAGCTCGGGTTTTCCCAAATTGGCACATCTGGCACAACATCAACGACTTGAGGCGCAAACTGCATACTCAACACGTTAAGTAAATCACCACGGCTTTCATCAAACCCTACCGTACCAATAAGCACCTGACGAATCGCATTAATTTCACTCTCAGGAATGGGCGTATGAACCACTTCACCCGTGTCTGGGTTCACGGATTGATGGTCTTTGATTGCCACCGATACTGTCTGACGATTAACTGCGCCGCTCTGTTTTCGTTCATGGCTGATCGTGGTGTCTAACTCAAAATTTCGAGTTGCTTCTTTGTGAACTGAGCCTTGCCCTGTCGCACCATTTTTCATCTGGGCAACATCCTGAGGAATGGTGGCCGAAGCAGGCGGCTGATTGCTCAAGGCTCCCGGAATACCAGCGACAGTATTCCCGTTATTGTAGTCTTCTAAGGTATATTCACTGCGTGTCGCCGGCGTGTTCGGATCATAGCGTTTGCTCGTTTGCTCTACCGCGCTAAAGTCGAGCTGAATATCAACCTGAGCGGTATAGTTGCCAAAACCCAAGATAGGAATCAAAACGGAGTCAATTTTCTCACGCAGCGCTTGTTCTTGGTTGCGCTCTAATTCATGTTCTTTACGGCGCGCTGTTGACATCGGATCTTGAGAGCCTGAGTTCAGAAGTCGACCATGTTGATCGGTCACCGTAATTCGTGAGGTTTTCATTCCCGGAACCGCACTCGCCACCATATCCACAACAGAATCCACTTCTTGTTGCTTAAGGTTGTTGCCGGTTCTCAGTGTTAGGAACACCGAAGCAGAAGCTTCTTGATTGTGGCGAACAAACACACTTTGTTTTGGTAACGCTAATAAAACCTGAGCTTTACGCACCTGTTGCATTTGCTCAATGGCTTTTGCAAGTTGTCGTTCACGACTTAATTTAAGACGCTCTTTTTCTAAACGTTGTGATACACCGAACCCCATATCTTGCATGAGGATATCATCACCGGCATTTCGTTCTTGATTTAACCCCGCTCGTACCATATTCAACTTCAAAGAGTTGTACTCACTCGCAGGCACTGAAATCGTATTCCCCTCAAGAGCGTACTCGATTTTTTGTTGATCTAAGTAATCAAGAACTGGGATCAACTCTTCTGTTTCATACGCTCCTAATGGACGCATTTCTGGCTCTTTTACCCAGAAAAAAAGCATCACTATAAGCGCAACACAAATTGAGATGGAAAGGACTAAGACGACCTGACGAAGTAAGTCGAGATCACCCACGGCCATATCGAACTTAGACGAACTGCGTTCACCCAGATCAGGATTTTGCCCTTCTTCGTCGAGCTCAGATCGCGCAATAAGGGCGTGGTCGTTGCTGTCACTTACGGCTAAATCTGTTGTTTGACTATTATCTGCCACTATTTAACTACCTAACTTATACCGGCATATTCATCAGCTGTTTGTACGATTCGACCAATTTATTTCTAATTTGAATCGTCGCCTCAAAAGCCACACTCGATTTATTACGAGCAATCATAACATCGGATAGGGACACGCTTTGGTCACCACTATCAAAACGCGTTTGAAGATCACCCGAGGTCTTTTGTAATGAGTTCACATTATTGATGGCCTGAGTCAGCATGTTGCCAAAATCTGCACCGACTGCTTGCCCCGTTGTGGTGGGACGGGCACTGGCAGCTTCAACCATCATTGCTTGCATTTCGCCTTGTAAACCATCTATTCTCATTTACTACCTCGGAAGTCAAAAAAATGACCATCTATTTCGCTGTATTATTGACAGAGCAATTAGCGTGCCAGACATGATTTGACTAGACATCGTACTACAATAGTCAGAAGGCTAGCACTATTAATCTGTCCTCAGTTTGGGATATCTATTCCAGCATCGCGCATTTTAGCTAACTTATAACGTAACGTACGGGGGCTAATTCCTAACTTTTCAGCCATATCTTTACGTCGACCATTGCAAGCGATCAACGTTTCAAGAATGATTGCATACTCTTGATCTCTAAGCTCATTACCAAGCCCCTCACTGCTCGCAACGGCTTTGTAAATTGGATTGACTTCCGCAATAGGCTTAATGTCTGGCGCGGCAACATCATTACCTTCAACAATGTGCTGTAACCCGCTTGCATCTTGCCAATCAACGCCTTCAAGAAGAATATGCTCACCCGATATATGATCTTGCTCGCTCAAAATTAACGCTCGTTGGATGACATTATCTAATTCACGAACGTTACCCGGCCACGGATAATTGACAAGCTTATGAATGGCCAGCGCTGACACGACAGGGACCGGCATACCGAGTTTGGTGCAATGGCGTTCAACCAGGTGCTTAGCTAAAGGCTCAATATCCCCTTTACGCTCACAAAGAGGCGGCCATGAAATAGGAAAAACATTCAGTCGGTAGTATAGGTCTTCTCGGAAGTTGCCTTCAGACACATACTGTTTTAAATCACGGTTACTGGTCGCTAACACGCGAACATCAAGCTTGATACTCTTGCGACTCCCCAAGCGCTCCACTTCACGCTCTTGCAATACACGTAATAATTTAGCTTGCAGGCCAAGATCCATTTCACTGATCTCATCCAATAAAATAGTACCGCCCTGTGCTTGTTCAAACTTACCAGGACAAGCTTGAATCGCACCAGTAAAGGCACCTTTTTCATATCCGAACAGTGTTGCTTCTAGCATGTTGTCTGGGATCGCGGCGCAGTTAATCGCAATAAATGGGCCGTCTTTACGGTTTGAGGCATTGTGAATATAACGAGACATCACTTCTTTACCTGAACCACTGGGGCCCAACACCATGACGTTAGCATCCGTTTTTGCGACTTTATCAGCCAACATCATTAATTTAATACTTTTTTCATCAGCAACAATGGCATCACCATTATCATCCGATTTAATGGGTGCATAGCGACTGACCATGTTCAACAGAACTTCAGGGGCGAATGGCTTCGCCATATAATCAATCGCACCTTCTCTCATTGCCGCAACTGCATCTTCAATATTAGCGTACGCTGTCATCAATAATACAGGCAGGTTGGGCCAATGCTGTTTGATATTTCTTAATAACGTCAACCCCCCCATGCCTGCCATTTGAACATCAGAAACAACAATATCAACAGAGTTAGATTTTAACTTAACTAGAGCATCTTCTGCACAATCCGCTTCTAGCCATTCATAACCAGCAAGCGCGAGAGTATCGACAAGGGCTTCGCGTAGACCTTCATCATCTTCGACGATTAACACTTTACTTTGAGCCATAAGATTCTCCAGTATAATTCTATTAAAACGTATTAATCTTCAGTTGAAAGTTGTCTTTCCAATGGTAAGCACATAGTAAAACATGCCCCGTCACCTTCTTCTGAGATCAATTCCAGTCGGCCTTCATGTGCGCGACAAACCATTTGTACAACGGCTAAGCCCAAGCCTGTACCTTGTGAACGGGTGGTAAAGAATGGTTCCATAATTTTACTTTGAAGCGCTTTCGGTACGCCGGGCCCACTGTCTTGTACAGATATCTTAAGCTCGCCGTTTACTGGCCGAAAGAAAACATCTATCTGCGATTCTTTACCGGCAATTTGAACCGCATTCAAAACCAGATTACTTAAAGCTGAAGCAATCGCGTTTGCGTTGCCAAACATTTGAGTACCTTCACTCTCGACCTCTTGACAATAATCAATCTGGTTGGTTTTTAATGCGGCCTCGACCATGGGATGAAATTCCGAGATCAACTCAGCGACAGTAAATGGCTTAACTACTTTATTATCACCACCTTTAGCAAACAACAACATATCATTCACTTGTTTCTCTAAATCATGGAGTCTATCCATAAGCTTAGATTGAAAACGTGTTTTTGTTGTAAGTGGTAGGTTGGGTGCGGCAAGGTTTGATGCATACAGCATTGCGCTAGAAAGTGGAGTACGAACCTGATGTGCAAGCGAAGCCACCATCCTGCCTAATGATGACAAACGTTGAAGATCACTGACGCGAGATTGCAGCAGACGTGTTTCTGTCAGGTCGGTAATCAATATAAGCTGACCGGTCGTAGAGGCTGAAATCGCCAAACGCACTTTTCGGCCGTTCTTCAATGAGATCTCATGACCATCGTCATCTTTTGGGTCAAAGGCACTTTGAATGACAGAAAACCACTTCTCACCCACTAATTCAACGCCGAGGATACGGTGCGCTTCTGGGTTCGCTTCTCTCACTTCACCTTGCGTATCTAACAAGATGACACCAGCGGGCATCACATCGAGTACTTGCTTATAGCGTTCAACTTGCTGCTCAACAGAATCTAAGTGTGATTGGTTTTCTGGTTGATTCGATAATTGCATGTCAAAAATTTGCCTCAAAGACTAAAACAGCCTGACACACAATGCGAACCAGGCTATTTGCTATATTCTTCATCTAAACACCCGACGATAGTTCATCGGTTCGCTCACTAGAGTGTTTAATAGCCACAACGTGCACGCTAGTTTTATTGTTTGCCTCTGACGGTAAAGACGAACTAACGTTGCAAATTATACTTACGCATTTTCTCAACCAGAGTAGTTCTGCGCATTCCAAGCATATCAGCCGCACGAGCTACGATTCCTCCTTGCGCTTCCAAGGCCTGACTGATCATATTCACTTCCAGATCGGCAAGTAACTCTTTCAGGTTAACCCCTTCTGGCGGTAACTCTTGAGGAGCATTCACATTGTCAGCAATATCATCTTGCCGTTCAAAACTGAAATCCTCAGAAAACAACTCAGCCAATGCATCACGCTCCAGCTCTTCCTCTGGAACAACACTATTAAACTCTGGTTGGAATTCAGGAATATCACTGTAACGATACTTTGTTGGAAGGTGATTGACATCGACCAAGCTATTAGGATAAAGAATAACCATTCGCTCCACCAAGTTTGCCAATTCACGCACATTACCTGGCCAATAATGCTCCATCAAAGAATTAATCGCACGAGCCGTGAAACAGATAGGCATACTCCCTTCCGCTTCCATTCGGGTCATCAGCTCTTGAAGCAGCAAAGGAATATCTTCTTTACGGTCTTGAAGTGCCGGCATTTCAATCGGGAATACGTTCAAGCGATAATAAAGATCTTCACGAAACGAATCATCATCGATCATATTTTCAAGATTACGGTGTGTGGCAGCAATCACTCGAACATCAACTTGAATCGTGTTATTTCCTCCGACACGCTCAAAGCATCGCTCTTGTAATACACGTAATAACTTCACTTGCATCGTCATTGGCATATCGCCAATTTCATCCAGAAACAGCGTGCCCCCCTCGGCCAATTCAAAGCGACCTTTACGAGCGGTAATCGCCCCGGTAAACGCGCCCTTCTCATGACCAAACAGTTCACTTTCGAGCAAATCAGGTGGGATCGCACCGCAGTTCACTGGTACAAAAGGCCCTGAACGGCGTTTAGAGTGATAGTGAACATTACGCGCTACCACTTCCTTCCCCGTGCCTGACTCCCCAAGAATCAATACATTCGCTTCCGTAGAAGAAACTTGTTCAATGAGGTGGCGTACCTCTTGGATACCTGCACTTTGTCCAACTAGGCTGCGAAACAAAGTATTCTTGCGTGAAGTCGATGCTACTTGAACACCTTTGCGTCCTAAGAATTCTTTACAGTGTCTTAATGCATCACTTAATTGTGGGTAATTAAGTGGCAGTTCGAGTTCGCCAACAAAGTTCGTAAGCTCATCAACATGGTGATGATTGTGACTAATAACCAGTAAAGGTATGTGACTGGCATGAACAAGCTTTTCATTGAGTAGTGTGTTGAAATCGTTACTTTTAACTGAACCGACAATACAGCCGACCCACGGAAGTGACCAATCAACCTTGTGTGCTTGTTCAGAGCTAACAACTTCGCAGCTTTCTCCTACAAACTCTAATATGGTGCTTAAGTTGTGACGATATTGGGCATTATCATCAACGACAAGCAGTTTTGTCAAACCTTGCATAAGTAGGAATTATTGCCTTTATTTGGGTTCGATGAGGAAGACCATGAACAATGTCATCGATAAAATGAGGAAAGTATCAATAATTATATATCACGAAGACAAGTTTCGGTAATCAACAACGAAAAAAAGCCATTAGGCTATCTAATGGCTTCTATTTTATTTGAATAAAAAAATAAGGCAACCAACCAATGAGAGGAAATGAGATTGGCTAAAACAGCAGTTCTTCTTTAAATACCTACATCAGCAGACGTTAAATTGTGATATTCATTCGGGATTTGGTCCCATGCACTCTTAATTTCGCGGATGATATCAATAACCTCATCGATAGGCTGGGGATCATTTTTGTGATTTGCCGCAGAAATTTGTGTGATCATGTACTCATAAAGTTGATCTAGGTTTTTAGCAATGTCGCCACCGTCGGCCATAGATAGGCAACTGCGTAAGCTAATAATGATATCGAGCGCCTTACCCAGTCGCTCTCCTTTTACCGGGATATTGCCAGCTTGCATCGCCGCTTTGCCTTGAATCAAACGCTCAATAGCCCCTGCCATTAACATTTGTACAATTTTATGCGGTGAAGCAGCCGTTAGTTGACTATCCACTGATACCTTTTTATATGCCTGTAAAGAACCGCGCATAGTAAACCTCTTTTTATAAAAACTTTTTATATTGCTGAACTGATTTGGCACCGTGTCGGTATTTATGTAGGGTTTTACCTAACCGGCCAGTCTCGGACTGCATCAATTCGACCAATTTTTGGGTTCTCGAAATGGCATCACACCACTCGGGACTTTGCTTAACGTCAGGGTATAAATCGATTAATCGAAGTACGTTTTGCAATAACTGTTCTCTGTTATCGACAAGCTGCGTTATTTCTTCAGCATTAATTTCGCTTAATTCAAGTTGGGATATTATTAATTGATCGAGTTCACAAAGCGCTTTGAGCTGATTGTTCATTTACTAACCTAGTGCATTCATCATGCTACCCAATTGAGATTGCATCTTCCCAGTCGCATCTTGCATCGCAGCGAACTTTGAGTGCGTGCGACTCTCAAGGCTCGCCATGCGGCGATCGAGTGCGCTTTGGTCATCGGCCAAACGATAGTTTTGTTCTACCAAGCTCTTTTCTCGAGTGCGAATAGAACCAGTAAATCCGGTAATGCCTTGAATCGCATCTTCCACTTTTTTAGCGAAACCATTATTACCGCCAAAGAACTCCCCCAACTTATCAAAGTTATTGTTCAGTTGACGGTCGAGCATATCGTAGTTTATTTCTAACGAACCTTGTCTTGTGGTCGTAATACCAAACTCAGTCAAAGACTTGAGGTTCACAGGAGCCCCTTCAACACTTGATGAGAATACACTTTTCAAACGCGAGTCGGCGTTACGTACCGCACTGTCGCCAGAGAGTGGGCCTTTTTGCCCCGTCGCGGGATCAACGCCAGCCAAACTTTTTGAGGTTTGATAAAACTGATTATAAGAATTAACAAAAGCTTCAATATCTTGGCGAACACGATTTCGGTCGTACTCTACACCAATTTCTGTCGGTGGCTTATCTTTGGGTGTTTTTCCTTTCAACGTGATATCAATCCCTTCAATAGCATCTTCAATCACGTTGTTTTTACTTGAAAGCTGGGCTACGCCATCGAGCACAACCTTCGAATCTTGTCCCGCTTGTACTTCAGTCATACCACTGTAGTGATCAAAAGACTGTTGAGCCTGAATAAGGTCAGCTTGCGCTTTGTCTATCTTATCTAAGCGCTCACGCTCTTCTGGATCTAATTTCGCACGCTCGATATCTTTGGCTTGTTCAGCGGTCAATTCGCCAGTTTTAACTTTCTGTTGCAGTTCCGCTTTTTCTGTTGCGGCCTTTTCTTCGATACGCGCTTGTTCTGCTTCTAGTTTTGCCTGGGCCTCTTTCGGCGTTACATAAGAATCCGTCAGCGTACCTGATGCGGCATTTGACCAACCAGAGACATCCGACGCTTTCTCTATGGCTTTTTCATCAAGCTCGGGGGCTGGAGAGTAATATGAATCTAAAAGTGTACCTGAAGCCGTTTTAGTCCAACCTGGAATCCTGTCTTCAGGCTTCAATAATGTTGCAGCCTGAGCTGCGTCTAAAGCTGCCTGTCCATCAGCGGCCGCTTGTTCACCGTAACTAAGACTGTCATCTGTCCCCTTATCGGCTTGAGCTTTTGACGGCGGAATTTGGTTACCGCTTGCCTCAATAGACTTGTCTAAGGGTGCAATATCTTGCCCGGGGGCGGGCTGGGAAAGAATCTCTTGAGCAGAAAGGCGCGCTTTCTCTAGCGCTTTAGCACGCTCTTCAAGAGTTTTGTATTCAAGTTTTTTGAGAGGATTATCAGCGTCAGACTCGACATTAATGCTGATCTGCTGATCTGAACCTGATTGGTTCGAAGCGACAATAAGTCGAGGACCTTCAACATCATTGATAATAGATGCACGAACGCCTGGGTTGTTGTCTGAGCCATTGATACTGCGAACGACGTCGATAAGTTTCGAACGGTCACCCACTTGCACATCAAAGCTGTCATCGCCAAGCGAAACCTGCAGCTTACCTGGGCCAAATTTCATGTCCTCTGATAGTACATCAGAAGCCACTTTATGGCTTTGGGCAAGCTGCAACACATCGATGGCATATTTGCCAGCGATCGCTTCGGTAGTCGCAGTTGCAGACACAAGTCCTTCATCGGTGCTCTCTACTGTTCGCGCAGCGAAAGCTTTTTCTTGACGAAAGTTTGTCATCAGGTTTTTCATCGAATCAAGGGATTCTCTGAGTCTTCCATAGGCACTAATACTGGTATCGATTCGCGCTCGTTCATTATCGATTCGCTGCTGTTTGGGTACACGCTCCGAATCAACAATTTTGCTGACCATGGTGTTGATATCCATGCCAGACGAACCCCCCATTGGGCCAATACTCATTAAACCACCTCAATAATACGACTTAAACCTTAGCCTCCAGTATTCCACCATTTGAGGCTTGGGCTGCTAGGCGCCTCAAAATCTCAAGCATTTCTTCATCGGGGATCTGGCGAATAATATCACCCGTTGTGGTCTCATAAATGGTCACCACATCCCTGCCTGACTCTTCATCAACTTTAAAAGCAACACCCT
This sequence comes from Vibrio minamisatsumaniensis, assembly GCF_050337445.1. NCBI lineage: Bacteria > Pseudomonadati > Pseudomonadota > Gammaproteobacteria > Vibrionales > Vibrionaceae > Vibrio > Vibrio minamisatsumaniensis. The sequence continues at coordinate 32,138 of NZ_JAKJSY010000055.1, forward strand.
TGTTGATAGAGGAGATAAACTCGTTTACCTTCTCGACCATCTTGACTCGCTCTTTATCATTTAACTCTTGTCTATCGTGAGCTAATTGACTCGCAGCTTCGGTAGCTTCTTCTTTCGATGTTTCTACCACGCCATAAGTTCTTGCTTCTTTCAGCCGTGAAATGCTCGATGCACTACTACCTTTATCGCTTGCAAATTTAGTGCCATTAGGTGAGCCATAAGGCTGGATGTTCGATGCGTTGGATGATATTTCCATAACACTCTCCCTCCCTCCTTCTATAAGCCAAACAGTAAAACCCTACCTAAAGTAGAGCTTACCGCTACTTACCGAGATAAGTTTAGCCCAATAAGCTTAGAGCTGCTGATGGTGACTGTTTTGCTTGAGCTAAGATAGAAGTACTCGCTTGTTGTAGGATTTGCGACTTGGTCATAGCCGTTGTTTCTTTCGCATAATCGGTATCTTTGATACGACTCTTAGATGCATTAACGTTTTCGTTGATGTTATCTAAGTTGCTGATTGCATGATCGAAACGGTTTTGGAAAGCACCAAGAGAAGCACGGCTACTATCCACAGATTTTAACGCTCCATCAATGATAGATACCGCTTCGTTTGCACCCGCAACCGAAGTAACATCGATATCATTAACAGTGACGTCTTTACCCGCACCGATACCTAACTCACTAGCAAGACTGCCACCGAAGGCAACATCACCGTCAACTTTTTGACTTGAAGCGAAAAGTTGCAGTTTACCACCTTCACCTACAGACGCTTTAACATCTTGGCTTTGACCATTAATGTAAGTCGCTAGCTCTTCAATGTCGTTGCCTTCCTTCGCAGCAAGCGTCAACTCGTGTGCGTCACCAAACTTATCGTTGTATTTGATAGTCAAATCAGCACCAGCACCTACGCGCCAAGATGAATCTTTGCCTTCTTCAACAGTATAACTTTTACCGCCCATACCTTGAGTGTCGGTACGCATGTTTGTCATGGAAAGCATCACTGCTTCACCGGAATCTGCACCGATTTGGAATGACTGACTGCCGTAAGTGCCGTTAAGCAGCTTATTACCACCAAAAGAGGTGGTTTCTGCGATACGGTTCAGTTCTTTGTTTAACGCAGAGACTTCTTCTTGGATCGCAACACGTTCAGATTTAGTGTTTGAACCATTTGAAGATTGAAGAGAAAGGTCACGCATACGTTGCAGGATGTTGGTTGACTCATTCATTGCACCTTCAGCGGTCTGTGCAATAGAGATACCGTCATTCGCATTCTTCACAGCCATGTCTAGGCCACGGCTTTGCGACGTTAAGCGGTTAGAAATTTGTAGGCCTGCAGCATCATCTTTTGCGCTATTGATTTTATAGCCAGAAGACAAACGCTCCATTGATTTTTGAGTACCTTCAGCCGCGTTGTTTAGGTAACGCTGAGCCGTCATTGCAGACACATTAGTGCTTACATTAATCGCCATAGTTGATCTCCTTTAGGCATTTTTAATGTACTTCTGTGACTCTCACCTCACACAAATACATATCAATTTTTTATGTACCAATGTCTCTCTCACCTTACATCAGTACATATCATTTCTCTCAATCCCTTTAACGGCCACTTAGTTGGAAGCTTTAATAAAAAATGTCATTATTTTCGTTTTATTTTCAACAGCAAAGAAAAATGTGGCCGAGATTCAATTAATCGAGCGACACGTACTAACATTGACTATCCCCACTTATTGATAAGTGTATCGTCGCACATAAAAACCAAAACGCTTCATTGACTAAACAGTAGGCAATAAAAAACCCAGCCGAAGCTGGGTCTGTTTAGCGCTCATCTCTCACCACGAGCTAATTTGTGGAAGCCTAGCGTTAACGCTTGTGATCAACAACGCTTATAGTCAACGCGGCTTTTCAATCGATTAACCGAGCAGGCTAAGGGCTGCGTTCGGTGCTTGTTTCGCTTGAGCAAGAATCGAACTTGAAGCTTGAGAAAGGATCTGAGACTTCGTCATCTGAGTCGTTTCTTTCGCGAAATCGGTATCTTTAATGCGGCTCTTAGATGCGTTAACGTTCTCGTTAATGTTATCTAAATTACTGATAGCGTGCTCGAAACGGTTTTGGAAAGCACCCAGTTCAGCA
>NZ_JAKJSY010000056.1:0-33844 GCF_050337445.1 Vibrio minamisatsumaniensis
GGTTGCGCTCTACCAACTGAGCTAGTATCGCATAAGTTACTCGCTGCTCTTACCGCCTTGGGCAACAGATAGCGCTTAACTGTAATGTGGTTGCGGGAGCCGGATTTGAACCAACGACCTTCGGGTTATGAGCCCGACGAGCTACCAAACTGCTCCATCCCGCGTCCGGATGCATTGTTTAAGTCAATGACTCTTGCCTCTAAGAGGCGCCCTCTAGGAATTGACTTCCTAAAAGAATCAAACTGGAGCGATACATCGGGTTCGAACCGATGACCTCAACCTTGGCAAGGTTGCGCTCTACCAACTGAGCTAGTATCGCATAAGTTACTCGCTGCTCTTACYGCCTTGGGCAGCTCTTACCGCCTTGGGCAACAGATAGCGCTTAACTGTAATGTGGTTGCGGGAGCCGGATTTGAACCAACGACCTTCGGGTTATGAGCCCGACGAGCTACCAAACTGCTCCATCCCGCGTCCGGATGCATTGTTTAAGTCAATGACTCTTGCCTCTAAGAGGCTCCTCTAGGAATTGACTTCCTAAAAGAATCAAACTGGAGCGATACATCGGGTTCGAACCGATGACCTCAACCTTGGCAAGGTTGCGCTCTACCAACTGAGCTAGTATCGCAATCTGAAAACGTCTTTCACCGTTCAGGGCTGCGAATTATAAGAGCATTTTTTTGTGATGCAAGCCCTTAAATGCAAAATCACGTAACTTTTTACTCAACTGCTGTAAAAGCACACAGATTTACAAAAAATTTAACACTTATGTCCCTGAAAAGTTAGATAAACGTGATTGTTTGATCCGATCAGATGTTAATAATCGTTTTTCGGTAGTACTGTAACTCAGCGATCGACTCACGTATATCATCTAATGCAAGGTGGCTTCCCGACTTTGAAAAACCCTCTAAAATCTCAGGTTTCCAGCGGCGAGTCAGTTCTTTGAGAGTACTTACGTCAATATAACGGTAGTGGAAGTACTCTTCCAACTCTGGCATATGCTTGTATAGGAAACGGCGATCTTGACCAATGCTGTTACCACAAATCGGTGACTTACCTTTAGGTACCCATTGTTCAAGAAACTCAATCGTTTGTTGGATGGCATCTTGTTCTGAAACCGTGCTTTCTTGAATTCGCTTCACTAGACCGCTGCCAGCGTGCGTCGTGGTGCACCAATCGTCCATCTTGTCCAATTCACTCTGGGGTTGGTGAATAGCCAAAACAGGTCCTTCAGCCAGGATGTTGAGCTCACTATCCGTAACGATAGTCGCAATTTCAATGATTTTATGAGTTTCAGGATCAAGTCCTGTCATCTCTAGATCAACCCAAATAAGGTTCTGATCGCTAAAGGACATAAGGCGTCGCCTATTTGTTTATGTGTAAAAGAGGTACTATACCCAAATAACTATACTCAAACTAGCTTTAGGGCCACGAAATCATGTGGCATCAGCGACACCTTGTTTGAGTCCCCAATCATCAAGTTAGATGTGTTAAGTGAAATATTGTGGCTAAAAAAAAGAAGTTAACTAAAGGTCAAGTACGTCGCGTACGTAGCAACCAGAACAAGCGACTCAAGAAAGAAGATTCTATCCAATGGGATGAGAACATGCTTGGTGGCACCAAAAGCGGGCTCGTGATTACGCGCTTTGGTCAACATGCTGATATCGAAGATCTTGAAACTAACGAAGTTCATCGTTGTAACTTGCGCCGTAGTATCGAGACTTTAGTTTCTGGTGACCGAGTGACTTGGCGTGCAGGCTTAGAGTCGATGGCTGGAATTTCAGGCGTGGTAGAAGCAGTTGAACCAAGAACTTCAATGCTGACTCGCCCCGATTATTACGACGGCCTTAAACCGGTTGCAGCCAATGTCGACCAAATGGTTATTGTATCGGCGGTGCTACCAGAGCTATCACTTAATATTATCGACCGCTATTTGATCGCTTCTGAAACGGTCAACATTGCGCCTCTTGTGGTACTGAACAAGGTCGATCTACTGACTGATGAGCAGATTGCTCAATACCGAGAAACGCTGAAAGTGTATGAGAAAATCGGCTACAAAGTGATGTTCGTAAGTAAAGAATCGGGGTATGGCATCAAAGAGCTCGAAGCTGAACTCAAAGATCGCATCAACATTTTTGTAGGTCAATCTGGGGTGGGTAAATCAAGCCTAGTAAATGCGCTGATGCCAACACTGGATATTGAAGAAGGTGCGGTTTCTGAAAACTCTGGACTGGGCCAACATACCACCACGGCGGCGCGTTTATACCACTTCCCTTCAGGAGGCGACCTCATCGACTCTCCCGGAGTGCGTGAATTCGGCCTATGGCACTTAGAAGCGGATGAAATCACGGATGCTTTCATTGAGTTCAAGCCCTACCTAGGTGGTTGTAAGTTCCGCGACTGCAAGCACAATGACGACCCCGGCTGTATATTGCGTCAAGCCGTAGAAGAGGGAAAAGTTAGTCGCTTACGTTTTGCTAGCTACCATCGAATTATTGAAACAATGGCTGACAACAAAGATAACCGTCAGTACTCACGCAGTAAGAAAGCGGATCTCTAATCACATTATTGTGAATAAACGTGTGCATTTACTAACGATTCCTGTGATTACTGACAATTGCCGCGATTTTAAGTAACATCTCGCGCCCTAAACCGTCATTAACTCGTTTTCATTGAAAGCACTTTGTATCGAAAGTAATTAACATCGAAAGCAATTAACATCGAAAGTAATTGGCATCAAAAACAAACAGTATCGGAAAATTAATACAATGGATAAGATTAAAGTTGGATTGCAGTATTGGATCCCACAACATGGCCTGACACGTTTAGTCGGTAAGCTCGCGTCTGCTAAAGCAGGGGGTTTAACGACAGCGATCATCAACTGGTTCATCAAACAATATAAAGTGAACATGGATGAGGCTCTGCATAGCGATCCAAAACACTTTAAAACATTCAATGAATTCTTCGTTCGTGAATTAAAAGATGGCATGCGCCCTATCGCTGAAGGTGACTCTGTCATCGTTCACCCTGCCGATGCTCGCGTTAGCCAATTTGGTCCCATTACTGACGGCCAACTGATTCAAGCGAAAGGCCACAACTACTCAGCGCGTGAACTACTGGGGGGTGATGCTAGCCTTGCTGAAGAGTTTAAAGACGGTGAATTCGCAACGCTTTACTTATCGCCAAGTGATTACCACCGCGTACACATGCCATGCGATGGAACACTGCGCCAAATGATCTACGTTCCGGGCGACCTTTTCTCGGTGAACCCACTAACGGCAGAGAATGTTCCAAACTTGTTTGCACGTAACGAACGTGTGGTTTGTATCTTCGATACGGAGTTTGGCCCAATGGCACAAGTGCTGGTTGGCGCAACGATTGTTGGTAGCATCGAGCAAGTGTGGGCAGGCACGATTACGCCTCCTCGTGGTAACTCTGTTTATAAATGGGATTACCCTGCACAAGGTGATACCGCCATAAACTTAGAGAAAGGCGAAGAGATGGGTCGCTTTAAGCTTGGTTCAACCGTTATCAACCTGTTTGCTAAAGGTGCGATCAAGTTTGATGACACTATGATTAATGGTGAGAAAACCGTTCTTGGCACCCCGTACGCACATGTTGCAGCAACAACAGCTCAAACGAGTCAAGAAGCGACGCTAGAGAACACTGACGAAACTTAATCGTCGGAGGTGACTCATAGAAATGTTAAAGGCGCATGATTGCGAATCAATCATGCGCCTTTGTCATTACTGCCAATACTGGTCATAACAAGAACAGAATTCCCCAGAAGAAAGATTGACCAAAAACAAAACAGTCGTTGAAACCTTAAACAACTTTTCGATTTTACAACCCGCCTCCAAGTACAGAAAAACCAGATAACTTACTCTATTTGAAGATATTTTATTCATAGGGTCTTTGTATCATGCCTAAGCTTAACATTGGTGTTTTGATCAAGCTGTTGATTTGTTTTGCGATTCCCTTGGGCGTGTTATTCATGCCTATCGATTCGATCCCCATAGATGACCTCACCTTGATTCAACACCGCTTGCTGGCGATATTCCTGTTGGCAGCGCTACTGTGGGTACTTGAACCTGTTCCGGTGTTTGCCACTTCCATTTTGATCATCGCACTCGAATTAGTGATGATCTCCGACAAAGGCTTACACTTATTCAGAAATCCCCCCGCGGGGCATGATCTTGGTGAGTTAATTAAATACACTGACATTTTTGGCGCATTTTCATCACCGATCATCATACTCTTCATGGGTGGCTTTGCCCTTGCGATCTCCGCATCTAAGTACGAGCTAGACAATAACTTAGCCCGGGTACTGCTCAAGCCATTTGGCACAGAGCCTCGCTTCATCATGTTGGGGTTAATGTTGATCACTGCCGTATTTTCAATGTTCATGTCGAATACCGCAACCACCGTCATGATGCTCGCACTACTAGGCCCAATCGTCGCGTCAGCACCCAAAGGAGATATGGGGATTAAAGCATTGGTATTGTGCATTCCAATTGCAGCGAATACCGGTGGTATCGCTACGCCAATTGGCACGCCGCCCAATGCAATTGCACTCCAGTATCTCACAGGTGAAAACAGCATCGACTTCCTTAGCTGGATGATGATGGGCTTACCTTTTGTAATTATCCAGCTCACTATTGCTTGGTTCCTTCTGCAAAAACTCTTTCCTTCCAAACAGAAAAACATGGTACTCAAACTCGATGGCCAGTTTAAAAAAAGCTGGCGTGCGATTGTCGTTTACGTCACCTTTGCTGCCACTATCTTGTTGTGGATGACCACTAAACTGCACGGTATGAACACCTATGTGGTCTCTATCATTCCTCTGGCGGTGTTCACACTGACTGGCATCATGGGCAAAGAAGAACTCAAGTTAATTAACTGGGATGTGTTGTGGTTAGTCGCCGGGGGGATCGCGATTGGTATTGGCTTAGATAAAACCGGGCTCGCCGCGGCATTGGCTCACGCGATTGATTATGAGTCACTATCACCTACCGCTGTGGTGCTGACCCTATCAATTGTATGTTGGTTAATGGCGAACTTCATGTCGAACACCGCCACAGCCAACTTATTGATGCCTATTGCTGCTGCTATTGGTGCCTCGATGGAAAGCTTGGTCGCCATTGGTGGTTTACAAGGCTTGCTCGTGGTTGTTGCCTTCTCCGCATCACTTGGGATGATTCTTCCAGTCTCCACACCACCCAACTCGCTGGCTTACTCAACCGGGCTTATCGAAAGTAAAGACATGGCGAAAATGGGGATAATCTTAGGCACTATTGGATTGGTCATGGTATATATTGCGCTATTTATCATCACTTAATCTACGTTAAGTGATTTTGCTATAACTCCCTTAATTGGGTCTTAAACACTATCGTTCTTCAACAACACCTACAAGGGAGAAATAGACCTTGAGACATACCATTAAGTTTAAAATTCAGGTCGCTATTGCGGTAATTATCGCGGTAGTGAGTGGCGCTCAAGCTTGGATATCGGTTAACCAACTCAACAAAGAGACGGAAACGGCGATCAACCAAGAAATGAAAAACATGAGTATGAGTACCACCAATTATATTGCCGATTGGCTCTCAATCCGCAGCGATATGATGGTAGCCAATGAATCGACCGTATCAAGCAATAGCAACTCTGACCGCGAGTTATTACTCACTAAACAAGCCGGGCAATTCCTGTCGGTTTACGCCGGATTCAGTGACGGCACTATCGCTTATGGCGATAAAAGTGAAGATTGGCCAGCAGACTATGATCCACGCACTCGCCCATGGTATAAAGATGCAAGCGCAGCCTCCGGTCTCATCATTACCGAACCTTATCAAGACTTTGACGGCAGCATTGTCATTAGTTTTGCTAAAGCATTCAATGGTGAAAAGCAAGGCGTCCTCGCAGCAGACTTAACCGTAAACAGCGTCATTGACACCGTACTGAACGTAAAACTCGATAACGATGGTTTTGCGTTCTTAGTGGATGGTAACAACAACATTGTGGCGTACAGTGATGAAGAGTTAAGCCAAAAACCATTGACCAGTCTGAATCCAGAGTTAACAACGAGCAAAGTATCACAATTGATCAACAATCAAACGATCACAACTTTAGCTTGGCCTGGTCAAGGGGACAAACTGGTCTACATTGCTAACGTGCCAAATACCGATTGGTCACTCGGTATTGTTATCGATAAGAAAATGGCCTTTTCCACGGTCTCCGATGCGATTCAATTCATCACTCTCATTTCTTTCATTTTGTACATTGTCATTTCAATCGCGAGCACAATGGTCATCAACCGCCTGCTGCACCCATTGCAAACATTGTCTCAAGCACTAACACAGCTTGCTCAAGGCAGAGGCGATCTCACCCAACGTATTGATATCAAGCGTATGGATGAAATTGGCAAACTGGCTGAGCTAGTCAATCAGTTCTTAAGCCAAATGCAGAGCATGCTCAAAGGGGTCATCGATCATAGCCATGATTTAAATAATCATGCAGAAAAAGCCAATCAATTGGCGACTCAATCTTCGATTAGCGTTGAGAATCAACAAAATGATATCAACCAAATTGCAACTGCAATTCATGAAATGTCAGCCACAGCCGCTGAGGTCGCAAGTCATGCCGAATTAACCGCATCGGCTTCTCAGGCGTCGGCTACCGCTTGCAGTGAAGGACAAGAGGTTATTCAACAAAACCGTGATGCGATTACAGGCCTTGCCAAGCAAGTTGAAGACGCGGCCAATGTTATCCGTGAATTAGAGAGCAATGCTCAAAGCATTAATCAGATTTTATCAACGATTCAAGGTATCGCCGAGCAAACCAACCTGTTGGCATTGAATGCAGCGATTGAAGCCGCTCGAGCGGGTGAGCAAGGTCGAGGCTTTGCTGTTGTAGCCGATGAAGTACGCGTGCTCAGCCAAAGAACTCACGGTTCGACGGAAGAAATCCGCGTAATGATTGATACGCTACAAAAGAACACAGGACACGCCGTTGACAGCATGACCACCAGCACTCAGTTGGCAGAGAACAGCGTAGGCTTCGCAGAGCAAGCTCATGACAGCCTGACTAAGATCACCCAAGCGATCACTGAAATCAATGATATGGCACTGCAGATAGCAAGTGCTGCGGAAGAGCAACGCGCGGTAAGCGAAGACATCAGTCGCAATACTCAAGGAATCAAAGATGCTTCAGACGATTTGGCACAACAAGCAGAAAGCAGCCGAAACAGCTCAAATGAAATGAGTGGCGCAGCTGAATCAATGCGCCAAGATGTGGAACGCTTTAAAGTGTAAGGCAAACGCAATCACATCAAGTTAAGCCGAACGGTAAACATTGTTGGTTGTTTTGTTAATAATCGCTTTGTTCTCAGTTCGGTTTAATGCATATTGATGAGCTAATTTATCCCAGACACAAGGATGTTATTACATGGGATTCGAATGGTTGGCTCTCGCAGCGGCCTTTCTTTGGGCCATTGCGAGCCTAATGTCGGTAAAGCCTGCTCAACACTTGGGCTCTTTCGCTTACAGTCGTTGGCGGATGGGTTGTACTGCTGTCATCTTATCAAGCATGGCTTGGTTTACCGGCGGTTGGTCAAGTGTCGAAGCTGGCCTCATCACACCGATGATGCTATCAGGCCTGATTGGTATCTTTATTGGTGATACCGCCCTATTTGCCTGTTTGAACCGAATGGGCCCGCGACAAGCCGGTTTGCTGTTCTCTTGTCACGCCGTGTTCTCGGCGATTCTTGGTTACTTCCTATTTAGCGAAAGCATGACTTCGGTGGAGCTGATTGGCTCGGCGTTGGTGTTTAGTGGCGTTTTAACGGCGATATTCTTTGGTCGTCGTGGACAAGCGAACAACCAACTCGAAACCATTAAAGGCACAGTATGGATTGGCGTTGCCCTCGGAATAACAGCCGCGATATGCCAAGCATTGGGTGGCATTATTGCCAAACCGGTGATGCAAACCAGCATTGACCCCGTCGCGGCTTCAGCCATTCGAATGATCGCCGCCTTTGTTGCTCACTCCGCATTTCGTTTAACCGGAGCTAAGCTCTCACGCGCGCTCAATCCGATGAATGGTCAAATATTCGCGATTACCGCGGTTAATGGATTTCTAGCGATGGCGGTAGGAATGACGCTGATCTTGTATGCACTGCAAGAAGGCAATGTCGGTATGGTCGCTCTGTTATCTTCAACCACACCGATCATGTTGTTACCAATACTTTGGTTGTACACCAAGCAGAGACCAAATGCCTACGCTTGGATAGGTGCCATTGTTGCCGTTATTGGCACTGGTATTCTGGTCAGTTAGCCAAACAGTAAGTAGGACTAACTGAATAGAGAGCTAAGAGCGTGGGAACGGGAAAGCCGTTACGTCATCGATGTGGTCATAACCTAATGCCAGCATGATCAGACGATCAATACCTAAAGCAACACCCGCACAGTCTGGCAAGCCCGCTTTTAATGCCTCAATCAAGTGATGGTCAATCGGTTGAGGCGATAAGCCCATCTCAATACGTTTGGCATTGTCATCTTCAAAACGCTGTAATTGCTCTTGTGGTTTATCTAGCTCATGGAAGCCGTTTGCCAGTTCGATGCCTTTAAAGTACACCTCAAAGCGGTCAGCCACTCGCGAATCATTCGGGTTAATCTTGGCTAGTGCCGCTTGTGAAGCCGGAAAATCATAAACAAACGCAGGCACTTGTTGCCCTATCTTAGCTTCCACCCCAATACTAAACAGCAGTTGTAGCAAGGTGTCGCGGTCTTGTTCTGGGTCAGCAATGTCGCTGAGCCCAAGTTTTGCTGCGGCTTGCTTTAGCGTAGCCATCGAATCTTCCAGTGGACATACACCCAACACATCAATAAAGGCTTGTTGATATGTCATTCGTTGTGCTTTGCCTGATTTAAGTACCTGCTGCAGCAACAGGTCCATTTCATCCATCAGGTCATGATGATCAAAGCCGACACGATACCACTCCAACATAGTGAACTCAGGGTTGTGATAACGGCCATTCTCTTCATTGCGAAAAGACTTACAAATTTGGTAAATACAGCCACTGCCCGCCGCTAATAGACGTTTCATGTGAAATTCAGGACTTGTCATAAAGAACAGCGGTTGACCTTGCGCATAGCCTGGCCCGACAAATTCCGTTTTAAAGGTATGTAGATGCACATCCGTCACCGTCGCGTGACTCATTGCTGGCGTATCCACTTCCATCACGTCGCGTTTTGCGAAAAAAAGACGGATTTGACCAAGGATATCAGCACGTTGCTTTAACTGATTAATGGTTGCGGCAGGTTGCCATGTGGCGTGCATTATTAAGTTCCATATCACTGAATTCTAGGTAAAGAAAATTACCACTTTTCGCCTCTTTTGTAAGCATCTATCTTTATCTTATCAAACAGCACGTTGCTTTCATTAAGCAACAAAATAACGTGCTACAATGCATTTAATCTCTAGCTACATTGATAACAAAAATCATACTCAACAAGCCGTAAACACGCCTCTTTTAGGGAGAGTCGTTATCAACCACTCATTGCCGTGATTGCAGTCACATAACCTATAATTTCTATGACCTCACATGCATTACCCACCTAAAAACCCAAATACATCAACTTTTCAAATACCCTCCTCTCGTACACTGAACTTACCACTTAAGGCTTAGGGGGGATAAACAGTTGATGCTGTTTAAGTACTCTAATACCCATCACAATAAGTAAGTGTTCATAAATAGCGTAGGAAAAACGCTTGAGAACAAGGCGGAAATTTTCGATAAGTAGTGATTCTACAATCAAAATTTCTAACGATGTTATCGAGTGTTTTAACCAGCTAGGATGACCCGTTATTTACGACGATTGGTATCAATAAGCTTTTTAAATATCAAGCGGAATACTCCGCATCACACTGGAGAATAACTGTGAAGACAATTACCACAGATATCGCAGTCATCGGCGCAGGCGGCGCTGGTCTTCGTACAGCTATCGCTGCGGCTGAAGCTAATCCTGAATTGGAAGTAGCCCTGATTTCTAAAGTTTACCCAATGCGTTCACATACGGTAGCGGCAGAGGGCGGTTCAGCAGCAGTAATTAAAGACGAAGATAGTTTAGATAACCACTTCAACGATACGGTTGGCGGTGGCGACTGGCTATGTGAACAGGATGTTGTTGAATACTTTGTTGAAAACTCGACTCGCGAAATGATCCAAATGGAACAATGGGGTTGCCCATGGAGTCGTAAAGAAAACGGTGAAGTAAACGTACGTCGATTCGGCGGTATGAAAGTAGAAAGAACGTGGTTCGCAGCGGATAAAACTGGCTTCCACATGCTTCATACTCTGTTCCAGACTTCGATAAAGTACGACCAAATCAAACGATTTGATGAGTACTTTGTGGTGGATTTGATCGTTGAAGATGGTGAAGTACAAGGCCTTATCGCGATTCATATGTCTGAAGGTGAGCTTGTTACCATCAAAGCGAAATCTGTTGTATTAGCAACCGGTGGCGCAGGTCGTGTTTACCACTGTAATACCAACGGCGGCATCGTCACTGGCGACGGTATGGCAATGGCTTATCGCCACGGTGTGCCACTGCGTGACATGGAATTCGTTCAATACCACCCAACCGGTCTACCGGGCACTGGTATCTTGATGACAGAAGGTTGTCGTGGTGAAGGCGGTATCATCGTCAATAAAAACGGCTACCGTTACCTACAAGATTACGGCATGGGTCCTGAAACACCAGTGGGCGAGCCGAAAAACAAATACATGGAACTGGGTCCACGTGACAAAGTTTCTCAAGCATTCTGGCACGAGCAGCAGAAAGGCAACACCATCAAGCACCCGCTTGGTGATGTCGTACACCTTGACCTTCGCCACCTTGGTGAAGAGTACCTGCAAGAGCGTCTACCGTTCATCTGTGAGCTGGCAAAAGCGTACGTCAACGTAGACCCAGCAAAAGAGCCCATTCCTATTCGTCCAACCGTTCACTACACCATGGGTGGTATTGAAACTAACGGCACTTGTGAGACTCGAATTAAAGGCCTATTCGCCGTTGGTGAATGTGCGTCTGTTGGTCTACACGGTGCAAACCGCCTAGGGTCGAACTCTCTGGCTGAGTTTGTGGTATTTGGTCGCGTGGCCGGCGAACATGCTGTGAAACGTGCCGCTGAATTCAAAGGCTGGAATGAAGAATCTATCGCTAAGCAAGTGAAAGCGGTTGAAGATCGCATCGCAGGTCTACTAAACCAAGAAGGCGATGAGAACTGGGCTGATATCCGCACTGAAATGGGTCACACCATGGAAGCGGGTTGTGGTATCTACCGTCAAGAAGACTTGATGCAAGAAACCATCGACAAAATCACTGAGTTAAAAGCCCGTTACAAGAAGATCAGCATCAAAGACAAAGGTAAAGTGTTCAACACCGACCTACTTTATGCTATCGAAGTCGGCTACGGCCTTGAAGTTGCAGAAGCGATGGTTCACTCAGCGATCCTTCGTAAAGAGTCTCGCGGTGCACACCAACGTCTAGACGACAACTGCACAGAACGTGATGACATAAACTTCCTGAAACACTCTCTATCGTTCTACAACGAAGATGCCGCACCAACCATCGACTACAGCGACGTTAAGATCACGAAATCTCAACCAAAAGCGCGTTTGTACGGTGAAGCCGCAGAGAAAGCCGCTGCCGCTGAAGAAGCTGCAGAAGCAAGCGCTAAGAAAGATGAGAAGAGCGAAGAGGAGCAAGCATAATGTCAGTGAATCGTATCCAAAAAATTGAGATCCTGCGTTATGACCCAGAGCATGATGCAGAACCTCATTTTCAAACCTTTGAAGTTCCGTTTGATGAAACCATGTCGGTACTTGATGCGATCGGTTACATCAAAGATAACCTAGATAAAGACCTGTCTTACCGTTGGTCTTGTCGTATGGCGATTTGTGGTTCTTGCGGCATCATGGTTGATGGCGTGCCAAAATTGGCATGTAAGAGTTTCTTACGAGACTACCCGGATGGCTTCAAAATTGAGCCTCTGGCTAACTTCCCAATCGAAAAAGATTTGATTGTCGACATGACACCGTTCATCGAGCGTCTCGAAGCCATCAAGCCCTACATCATTGGTAACGACCGTAAACCTGAAGATGGCACCAACATTCAGACTCCAGAGCAAATGGCGAAATACAAACAATTCGCTGGCTGCATCAACTGCGGTCTTTGTTACGCGGCCTGTCCTCAGTTTGGTCTAAACCCTGAGTTCATCGGCCCTGCGGCCCTGACTCTGGCTCACCGTTACAACCTAGATAGCCGTGACAACGGTAAAGCTGAACGTATGAAGCTTATCAACGGTGAAAACGGCGCTTGGGGCTGTACGTTCGTTGGTTACTGTTCAGAAGTTTGTCCGAAGAAAGTCGACCCAGCGGCTGCAGTAAACCAAGGCAAAGTTGAGTCTTCAATGGACTTCGTTATCTCGATGTTCAAACCAGACGGCTCTCAAATCAAAAATGCAGAGGAGGCATAAGATGAGCAATCGTAAGCCTTATGTTCGTGAGATGAAGAGAACGTGGTGGAGCAACCACCCGTTCTACCGCTTCTACATGCTACGTGAAGCGACAGTACTGCCTTTGATTCTATTCACTCTGTTCCTAACCTTTGGCTTAGGCGCACTCGTGAAAGGCCCTGAAGCTTGGGCTGGCTGGCTGAGCTTTATGGCTAACCCTATCGTTGTCGCTATTAATATCGTGGCACTGCTCGGCAGCTTAATGCACGCTCAAACCTTCTTCAGTATGATGCCTCAAGTGATGCCAATCCGTCTCAAAGGCAAATTGGTCGATAAGAAGATCATCGTTCTGACCCAGTGGGCCGCGGTGGCTTTTATCTCTCTAATCGTTCTTATTGTGGTGTAAGGAGCTTTCGTTATGAACACAAATTACAAAGTGAAACCTGTTAACCACAGCCCTCAACGCTCAGATGAACCAATCTGGTGGGGCCTATTCGGCGCTGGCGGTACTTGGTTCGCGATGATTACACCAATCACGATTCTCGTGCTGGGTATTCTCGTACCAATGGGCATCATTGATGCTGACGCAATGAGCTACGAACGTGTCTCTGAATTTGCCACTAGCGTTATCGGTGCGCTATTCATTATCGGCACACTCGCTCTACCAATGTGGCATGCAATGCACCGTCTTCACCACGGTATGCATGACCTGAAATTCCATGTCGGTGTTGCTGGTAAAGTGATTTGCTACTTCTTTGCAGGCCTTATCAGCGCCTTGTCTGTTATCTTCATCTTTATGATTTAATAGCCGGTTTGGGATTCGAGCAATCGAGTCTTGAAGAGTGTAAAAGCGATAATACTACAAGCAGAACAGGATAATCTTGTTCTGCTTTTTTGTCCTTTATCCAATCCGCGTTTGATTGACTGATAACTGCTCTATCACCTTTTCCACGATCTCCAGATACAAAAAAGGCCGCCTAAGCGACCTTTTTCAGAAACTTGAAGTAAATTACTTCACACGACCAACGTATTCGCCAGTACGTGTATCCACTTTAACCACTTCACCGATAGCGATGAATAGCGGTACGCGAACGACCGCGCCTGTTGCGAGAGTAGCTGGTTTACCACCAGTACCTTGAGTATCACCCTTCAGGCCAGGATCGGTTTCAGTGACTTCGATCTCAACAAAGTTTGGCGGAGTTACAGTGATAGGGTTATCATTCCACAACGTTAGAGTACAAACGTCATTTTCAACTAACCATTTTGCTGAATCTGCGACGGCTTTTACGTCTGCTGCAATTTGCTCAAATGTTTCGTTGTTCATGAAGTGGTAGAATTCGCCATCGTTGTATAGGTAGCCTAGATCAACGTCAACAACATCGGCAAGCTCAAAGCTTTCGCCTGATTTGAATGTTTTCTCTAACACTTTGCCTGACAGCAGTTTACGAAGTTTTACACGGTTAAACGCTTGGCCTTTACCTGGCTTAACGTATTCATTGTCGATAATTGCGCAAGGCTCGTTATCTAACATGAACTTTAAACCGCCTTTGAATTCATTGGTGCTTACTGACGCCATGATTTTATCTTCCACATCTTTGAGTTAATTTCAATGCCGCATATCATAACCCGAAAAGTCGAATCTGTTGAGCAAAACTGGCTCAAACAACTATCGAATGCGATCTCTGACCCGACAAAACTGCTTGAGGCATTAGAAATCGACCCTACACCATGGCAAGCTGGCTTCGCTGCCCGTGAGTTATTTGCACTTCGGGTACCTCTTAGCTTCGTTGAGCGAATGGAAAAAGGCAATCCACACGACCCTTTATTGCGCCAGATTTTACCACTCAGTGAAGAGTTTGAGATTCATCAGGGCTATTCGACTGATCCATTGGAAGAGCAAGACAATGCCATTCCGGGGCTGCTGCATAAATACAAAAACCGAGCACTGATGATTGTCAAAGGGGGGTGCGCCGTAAACTGTCGCTATTGCTTCCGTCGTCATTTCCCTTACCAAGACAACAAAGGCTCTAAGCCAGTGTGGCAAGCGAGCCTCGACTATGTTGCAGCTCACCCAGAGATCAACGAAGTCATCTTGTCGGGTGGCGATCCACTCATGGCAAAAGACTACGAACTTGAGTGGCTTATCAATGCCATTGAACAGGTTCCGCATGTGCAAACCGTTCGTATCCATAGTCGTTTACCGGTAGTAATCCCCGCTCGAGTAACGGATGAACTGTGCCAGATATTCACCAGAACTCGCCTCAATGTGGTGATGGTAAGCCATATTAATCATGCCAATGAAATCAACCTAGAGCTTAAGCAAGCCTTCTTTAATTTGAAGCAAAGTGGCACTACCCTCCTCAATCAAGGCGTGATGTTAAAAGGGGTCAATGACAACGCTAACGCATTGAAAAAATTGAGTGAGAAACTATTCGATGCCGGTATATTACCTTACTATATGCATGTGCTTGATAAAGTTCAGGGGGCGGCGCACTTCTATATTTCGGATGAAGAAGCAAAGCATCACTTCAGAGGCTTAATCTCTGAAGTTTCTGGCTACCTAGTACCTAAATTGACCCGCGAGATCGGTGGACGTAGCAGCAAAACACCACTCGATCTAAACATTGAATAGCGGGCAGACTTTAACCATCGACGAAAGATAACTGCCACTCCAACCGGTTGTAAAATAGACCTTCACGACAAAAATTTTTTGTTCGATCGTCTGGTCTATTATTAGCATACTCGGCTCTATTCTAAATGCTTCGGCGGGGTAATATGTCACAATTTATAGAACAAACTCTCAACCTTGCCCCTTTTAGTTGGGCAGGCCTTGCAGTATGTATGCTGTGTGGATCGTTGATTGGAATCGAAAGACAAACTCGTGGTAAACCTGTAGGGATCAGGACATCAATCCTGATCATCAGTGGTACCTATTTCTTTCTCACCATGGCGATTAGCCTATCTCCAAATACGCTCGACCAAGCTCGCGTGCTTGGGCAGATTATTACCGGGGTTGGTTTTCTTGGTGCCGGTGTCATGATGACATTAGATGGAAAGATTCATGGTGTCACGTCAGCGGCCATTATTTGGGTATTAGCCGCCTTAGGAATGATGATTGCGTTAGGACATCTATCTCAGTCAGTAATCATCACACTACTGGCCCTCGTGATATTACTTGGGGTCGACAAAATTGAAAACAGCTTCCAAAGCCTACGTCGTGGCGTCCATCAGAAATGGAAAAGAAAAAGTCGCATGAAACCCTGAAGACAATAACGCCTAAACGTGAAAGTTTAGGCGTTAAGGAACATATCATTCATCAATAGTAAAACGACTCGCGCGACAGAAGTCTATTTAGCGAAGTTTACGATTGGGAAGCATGGGAAGAAACCGTTATCAGCACAGTTGATCAGACCAACTTGCACGCCTTCGATTTTGTTGGTTTTATTGAAGAAACCAACTTGAACTGTGGACACTTTTGACAAGTTCGCAGCACCCACATCAACCATAGTATTGCCTTCTGAGTAGTTGACGAAACTCACGTTCGCACCTTTCACATCATGAGTAACGTTCACCGCACCCAAGTTGACACCAGTCGTTTTTCCAGGGTTCCAGTTAAAGATACCCAAAGAAGCCCCGGTCATATTTTGGTTTACTTTATGCGCTCCAAAAATACCAAGGTTGACACCTGTCGTGTTTTGCGTCTCTGACATACCAACGATAGCAAGATCAACACCTTTAACTTCGTTTACTTGACCGTGAAGCAAGGCGACGCGCACACCGCCAACCGAGTCGGCATTCGGCGCATTAAAACCATTGATCGTTGAAAACATCACTGGTGAAGAAGCAAATGCCGCTGGGGCCATTACCGCTGCAGAAACAGCGAGTACTGAAAGTAGTTTTTTCATTGGGAAGTCTCCACTGACTA
The DNA here is from genome assembly GCF_050337445.1 of Vibrio minamisatsumaniensis. NCBI lineage: Bacteria > Pseudomonadati > Pseudomonadota > Gammaproteobacteria > Vibrionales > Vibrionaceae > Vibrio > Vibrio minamisatsumaniensis. Next base: position 16,433 of record NZ_JAKJSY010000056.1, read on the forward strand.
TTGTTAACTTGATTAATCCATTTCACTCAAGTACTTATTATCCATATCAAACAGTTAGTCATGTTAAATTGATGTCATAACCGTTCTATTTAATATAAGCCGCTAAATCAGAAAGAGCAATATAAAGAAAGGGATACGGTGAGAGGTAAGAGTAGCGATCTAGGCCCATGTTTCTATTTGAAGGTTGTAAAGATTCCCTATCACGCTCGTGCCTCGCTGTAGGGAATGACGAAACGCAAAATAACTCCAGCAATAACAACCGTCATTCCAGAACTGAAGAACGAAGTATCTGGAATCTCAGTTTAACAACGAATCCAATTATATCGAGCAAAAAAAACGGAGACCGAAGTCTCCGTTTTCTAAAGCTTATGTATGGCTTTCTCTGTTATGAGAAAGGGGGATGATTTACATCATACCGCCCATACCACCCATACCGCCCATGCCACCCATATCAGGCATTGCAGCAGACGCATCTTGAGGCTTGTCTGTGATCATCGCTTCTGTCGTGATCATAAGACCCGCAACGGATGCAGCGAACTGAAGTGCAGAACGAGTTACCTTAGTTGGATCCAGGATACCCATAGCAATCATGTCGCCGTATTCACCAGTAGCCGCGTTGTAACCGTAGTTACCTTCGCCAGCACGAACATTGTTCGCAACCACTGATTCTTCATCACCTGCGTTCTTAGTGATTTGACGAATCGGTGCTTCCATTGCGCGTAGTGCAACACGGATACCTACGTTTTGCTCTTCGTTGTCGCCTTCAAGGCCTGCTACTTTAGAGGCTGCACGGATAAGGGCAACGCCACCACCAGCAACTACACCTTCCTCAACTGCAGCGCGAGTGGCGTGAAGTGCATCTTCAACGCGGTCTTTCTTCTCTTTCATTTCAACTTCAGTCGCAGCGCCCACTTTGATAACGGCAACACCGCCAGCTAGTTTCGCTACGCGCTCTTGAAGCTTCTCTTTGTCGTAGTCAGACGTTGCATCTTCGATTTGTTGACGGATTTGAGCAACACGACCTTGGATCATTGTCTCTTCACCCGCACCATCGATGATGGTTGAGTTTTCTTTAGTGATAGTAATACGCTTAGCTTGACCTAGGTCTTCTAGCGTTACCTTCTCAAGGTCTAGACCGATCTCTTCAGAGATAACCGTACCGCCCGTTAGGATAGCGATATCTTGCAGCATGGCTTTACGACGGTCACCGAAACCAGGTGCTTTAACAGCAGCTACTTTCACGATGCCACGCATGTTGTTCACAACAAGAGTTGCTAGTGCTTCGCCTTCGACATCTTCAGCGATGATCAGAAGTGGACGAGATGCCTTAGCAACCGCTTCTAGAGTCGGAAGAAGTTCACGGATGTTCGACACTTTCTTGTCGATAAGAAGGATAAACGGGCTTTCTAGATCAACAGAACCCGCTTCTTGGTTGTTGATGAAGTAAGGAGATAGGTAACCGCGGTCGAACTGCATACCTTCTACTACGTCTAGCTCGTCTTGCAGAGCCTGACCTTCTTCAACGGTGATAACGCCATCACGACCTACTTTTTCCATCGCTTCAGCAATGATGTTACCGACTGTCGCATCAGAATTTGCAGAGATAGTACCGACTTGCGCGATAGCTTTGGTGTCTGCACATGGCACAGAAAGGCCTTTTAACTCTTCAACCGCTGCGATAACCGCTTTGTCGATGCCACGCTTAAGATCCATTGGGTTCATGCCAGCTGCTACCGCTTTCAGGCCTTCAGTGATAATGGCTTGAGCAAGAACTGTTGCTGTCGTTGTACCGTCGCCCGCCGCGTCATTCGCTTGCGAAGCCACTTCTTTCACCATTTGCGCGCCCATGTTTTGGAACTTGTCTTCCAGTTCGATTTCACGTGCAACTGAAACACCATCTTTAGTGATCGTCGGTGCGCCAAATGATTTGTCTAGAACAACGTTGCGGCCTTTAGGACCGAGTGTTACTTTTACTGCGTCAGCCAGAACGTTTACACCTTCTAGCATTTTAATACGTGCGTCATTACCAAATTTAACGTCTTTAGCAGCCATCTTTATTTCCTTTAAATTCTTGTTTGTTGTTGGCTTTCATCTTCATCATTATCTGTTTCAGATTCCCTATCTCGCTCTTACCTCGCTGTAGGGAATGACGTTTAGGTTCTATCAAAAATGAAAGCTATCTGACTATGGTCGGAGTGTAGATTACTCAACGATCGCCATGATGTCGTTTTCAGACATGATCAGAACTTCTTTGCCGTCAATTTTTTCAGTTTTCGTGCCGTAACCTTCTGCAAAGATAACGGTATCACCAACTTTTACGTCCAACGGTTGCACTGAACCGTTTTCTAGAATGCGGCCTTTGCCAACAGCTAGAATGATACCGCGAGTCGATTTTTCTGCGGCAGAACCCGTTAAAACGATGCCACCAGCAGATTTAGATTCAACTTCTTGGCGCTCAACGATAACTCGGTCATGTAGAGGACGGATATTCATCGGTCTTATCTCCTGATAATTTAAATTTTGATAGTTGCCACGATCAGTGTGGGTCAAACAATATGTTGGGGCGATGTGAAGGATCCCAAGGGGAGAAAGGGAAAAATTGTGAGGAAACTCAAACAACAAAGGAGATAAAAAGGAAAACGGCCAGTGAGTAACACTGGCCGCTTGAAACTTAATCTTCTTTTCTAAACGCAAAGCGTATCAAGACAATGGCAACACCCAACATGCCACCTAACAATGTGCCAAGAACGACAATCAAAGCGCGTTTAGGTTTATCTCGAGTGATAGGTTGCTCTACATCGCTTAGATAACGAAACATTTTAAATTCAACAGTACGATCAATTTTAATACTGTCGATCACATGTAACTGACCCATTACTAGCTGAAGGCGAGGCTCCAAAATAGTGAGATTTTTAACAGTTTTCAACTCCTTGACTTTTTCTTGCAAAGCTTTTGAACCAAGTTCAATTTCATAAAGACCTCTTGCACTACTAACCAAAAGAGGTGCGTTTATACTTGCAGCTTTAGCTATCTTCAAGGCCGACTGTGTTTGCTCTATTTGAGCGTTCAACTTGTTTTTAGCCTCGCTTTCAATAAGCTTTTCTTGCTGAATTAACTCATTACGCTCGCCGAAAACAAGTGCTTCAAGATGATCAAATAGATCTTCCCGAACTTGAGATTCTGTGAAGGAAATATAAGTCTTTAATAAATTAAAGCTGCTTTTTTTCGTCATTGATTGAAAAGTCAGGACATATCTCTTCTTATCGTCTAGTGACGCAGAGACCTTATCGAGCCACGTCAAATAGAACTTACGGGTGACATCTTCAGTTATTTCAGAAGCATTCGAAAAATAACTATTTTTAATATCTTGAAATTCAGCGCTTTGTTCTAAGAAAGCTTGTTTGTTATTTCTTGAATTAAATAAATCAACAAACTTATTAAATATGACATGGGAATCAGCTAAATTACTTAGCTCTCCACTATCAGCGAAAATCGATTGAAATTGTTTCACCTGCTGCTGATACATTTGTCTATCTTGAAGTTCAGATTGTGTAATTTTAGCACTGGAGGACCACCACTCTTGGGCTGACAGCGCGTAACCAACACTACTCGCTGCGAATAAAGCCGTCAGCAAAATTATGATTATTTTACCGTCCCACAATGCTTTAAAAAGTTCTCGCAGATCAATTTCATCATTTGAGCTATACATAGGCGGATTTTCTGGGGTGTACGGTTATGGTTTGCTCTGCGGCTCCACTTTTAACCTCTCAAAACATCTAAACTAATGACGGCAGAATGCTATCACACCGTATGCTGTTAGTATTGCGTGACTTGTTAACTTTATGAAAGTGATCTTCAGACTACTCACAATTCACGGTATCCTAACCGCATTCTAGTTCAATCGGCGTTTTACATGCAAGATAAGCACGGGCTATTAACGGCCCCCATTGAGAGTACATTGCGTACCATGACCATACCGACCATATTCGGTATGGTGGCTATCTTGATGTTCAACCTTGTCGATACCTTCTTTATCTCATTGCTAGGTACTCAAGCCCTTGCGGCGGTGAGTTTTACCTTCCCCATCACCTTCGCTATCAACTGTATTACTATGGGTATTGGAATTGGACTTTCCACGTGTATTGGTCGCCTATTAGGCCAAGGTTGTGCCCATAATGCGGCGAGATTTACTTGCCATGGATTATTACTCGCGCTACTTCTGGTCTGCTGCGCTTCCGCCGTTGGCATTGTCTCACTCGACCCCTTATTTACTTTATTGGGTGCCGAAGCGGAGTTACTGCCTCTGATCTCTGAGTACATGCTGATCTGGTATGTCACCATTCCCCTATTAGTGATCCCAATGGCAGGCAACAGTGCCATTCGTGCCAGTGGCGATACCAAAACGCCCGCTAAAATTATGATGCTAGCAGGATTAATCAACGGCGTTCTCGACCCTTTGCTTATTTTTGGTTACGGCCCCTTCCCTGAATTAGGGATTCAAGGTGCCGCGATTGCCAGTGGTTTCAGTTGGTTTGGCGCTCTGTGTTGCTCGCTATACATCTTGATTAAACGAGAAAAGCTTCTGGCATTACCGAATGTCAAAAACATCCTTAGCGACTGGCATCAAATACTGACCATCGGCACGCCAGCTGCACTGTCCAACGCCCTCAACCCATTAGCGGGTGCCATTATTATGATGATGTTGGCCAAACAAGGGACCGAAGCCGTAGCTGCTTATGGAGCTGCCCAACGTATTGAGTCTATTCTTATCATTGTATTGATGTCTCTGACCTCTGCCCTTACGCCTTTTATGGCGCAGAACTTTGGTGCAAACAACCCTCAACGCAGCTTTAAGGCGCTGTTTCTCAGTATGCGCTTTGCAGTGCTGTTCCAAGGTTTGATTTTCTTGATGATGGTGCCGCTAAGCATTCCTTTAGCCGCCCTGTTTTCTCAAGAAGAATCCGTACGAGGCATCTTGTGGCATTACCTACTCGTCGTCCCGTTTAGCTATGGATTCCAAGGTATTGTGATGATGCTGATCAGTGGGATGAATGCCATGCATCAACCACTGAAAGCCTTTCAATGGAGCTTCATGCGTTTGTTTGTCTTTACCTTGCCCTTTGCGTGGATAGGCAGCCAAATCGATGGCGTCGAAGGACTATTTATAGGCTTAGCCTTGGGGAACATTGTCGGCGGTGTTTCAGGGTATTGCTTTGCACTTCGCGTGAGGGCTCAAGCTAATGCGGGATATAAGTAATCGATATACGAAGCGCTTGAGAGACAAAAACAAGGGATATGACATGGAAGAAACTACATACAAGCTGCTCTATGACGCACCGATTGGCAAGATGATCATTGTGAGTAATGGTGTGTCGCTTATTGAAATTGACCATGTAAATCACGAAGAACTCATTACTAGCAATCCAGATGAACTTTGCCAACTGGCGACGAAACAGTTAGATGAGTACTTTGCAGGTCAACGAACAGAATTCGATTTGCCATTAAAAGCAACAAAAGGCACGGACTTTCAAAAAGCAGCTTGGCGGACTTTAACGACTATTCCTTATGGCGAAACCATCAGTTACGGTGAGCAAGCAAAGAGAATGGACAACCCAAAAGCCGTAAGAGCAGTGGGTGGTGCGAACGGCAAGAATCCATTTAGCATCGTAGTCCCGTGCCACCGAGTGATTGGTGCAAATGGCACATTAACCGGCTATACCGGCGGCATAAGCCGTAAAGAGTGGTTGTTGGATTTTGAGCGTTCGGTTCTAAAAGCGAGATGAGAGTAAACGGGATGCGAGATACGAAAAGCATATAACTCGAACCCCGAATCTGCCCCTTCTTATCATTACGTCATTCCCTACAGCGAGGTACGAGCGTGATAGGGAATCTCTCTTTATGTTGAACACCGAATATGACAAGTAATACGTGGCATGAGATTCCAGATACAAAAAAACGGCTACACTCACGCGCAGCCGTTCTAGTATTCGATGAAAGTTAAAAACTATTTAACTAAAACATCACCTGACATTTCAGCCGGGATTTCCATACCAGTTAGAGCAAGCATCGTTGGTGCTAGGTCAGACAGTTTACCGCCCTCTTTGAACTCAACGTCTTTGTTGCCCACGTAGATAAGTGGCACTGGTAGGTTAGTGTGCGCTGTGTGGATGCCGCCCGTTTCTGGGTTTACCATCATTTCCGCGTTACCGTGGTCCGCTGTGATTAGCAGTTGGCCGTCAGCTTCTTTGATTGCTTCAACCACTTTACCAAGACATTCGTCTAGCGACTCTACCGCTTTAACCGCTGCATCGTAAACGCCAGTGTGGCCAACCATGTCACAGTTAGGGAAGTTACAAACGATAGCGTCGTATTTGCCGCCTTTGATCGCTGCTACTAGCTTTTCAGTGAGCTCTGGCGCGCTCATTTCTGGCTGTAAGTCATACGTTGCGACTTTTGGAGAAGCAACAAGCTGACGCTCTTCGCCTTCAAACTCGTCTTCTTTACCGCCGTTGAAGAAGAACGTCACGTGCGCGTATTTCTCTGTTTCAGAGATACGTAGCTGAGTTTTACCTTCCTTCGATAGCCATTCGCCGTAGGTGTTCTCTAGAGAAGCCGGTGGGAATGCACATAGCAGTGGGATGTCGGCTGCGTATTGAGTCAGCATCACGAAATCGATCGCTGGGAATACGTTACGTGCAAAGCCATCGAAATCAGGCACGAATGCACGTGTGATTTCGCGAGCACGGTCGGCGCGGTAGTTCATGAAGATAACCGCATCGCCATCAACGATAGCGGCAGACTCTTCGCCTTCTGCTTTAATTTCAGTCGCTTTTACGAACTCATCGTTCTCATCACGAGCGTAAGCAGCTTCTAGGCCAGCAACGGCTGTGTCGAATGTGAACTCTGCTTTTGCTTGAGTCAGAAGGTCGTAAGATTCTTGAACGCGATCCCAGTTGTTATCACGGTCCATTGCATAGTAACGACCGATAAGCGAAGCAACACGACCTTTACCCAGTTTAGCGAACAACTCTTGGAAACGTGCAAGTGTGTTTTCTGCGCTACGTGGCGGTGTATCACGACCGTCTAGGAAAGCGTGTAGGTAGATTTTCTCTGCGCCACGCTCTGCTGCCATTTCAACAGCTGCGTAGATGTGATCTTCATGAGAGTGAACGCCACCTGGAGACATAAGACCCATGATGTGAACCGCTTTCTCAGCTTTCACCGCTTTATCGATAGCGTTCACTAGCGTTTCAGTTTGGCCGAACTCGCCGTCTGAAATTGACTTAGTAATACGAGTAAGATCTTGGTATACCACGCGACCCGCACCGATGTTGGTGTGACCCACTTCAGAGTTACCCATTTGGCCATCAGGTAGGCCTACATCTAAGCCAGAAGCCGAGATTAGCGTGTTAGGTTGGTTAGCAATAAGACCGTCTAATACGGGTGTGTTAGCGTTCGCGATAGCGTTGTCTTGGTTGTCTTGACGGTAACCGTAACCGTCAAGGATCACTAGAGCCATTGGCTTCTTAGCTGACATAGGACTGACCTCGTTCAATTCAAAATAAATCGGTATAAAAACAAATTAGCGTAATTTTACTACAGTTTACAGTCAAAACTGTAGTGGAAGATCAAGAAAGGGCGCAGGTAGAAGGATCGGATGTGAAAAAAAATGTCATTTGATGATGACCGATGCTTTGTTTCCAAATTAAAATTTTTATAAATAATTCCGGTGAGGCTAAGTATTAGGTGACGCTATTCCATCAGGCCAGCTTGCTTAAAGCTTTTTTATGGGATAAGTCCAACAAACTTGAGTGTTGTTGTTTCTTAAACTGACGCATCAGCAAGTAAGGTTCTAACTCTTCACACAACGCTATCTAAAAGAGAATAATTATGATGTTGGAACCCTTTATACCAATGCTAGTTTGAAGCATATAAATTCTGACAGCTAACACCTAGCTCCCGATGATAACCAATCCCAAGAATGCTGGCCTCCATTCTCGGAACTAGTGACAATGCACGTTTGATTAATGAGCAGGTTCGCATGAGTCAGACTAGATCCGCAATGATTGTGTTGTTGTCATTGTTAGCATGATCCTTCACCAATCCAAACGTCAATGACCCAGGATTGACTAAGCTTGGTTATGTTATTTCCAGGGAATTGTTTTACAACAAGACTTGGTCATTAATCTAGATCTTGAATGAAAGCTTAGTAGAGCAGATCGCAAATTGAGATTAAGATCCCTAAATTAAGGAAAAAATCTGCACCTCATAACTTCACTGCTAACCTAAAATTTTGATATACTCCACCACAGAAAATACAATATACGAATTACTATGAAGCTTTATACGATCCAACATTCATTGGCACTTCTTAGCATTCAATTAATCATAACAAGTTGGTGTCTATTCACACACTCTCATTTACCAAACACTGTTCTTAATTCTATGATTTTGGTTATGTTTGTATTTTTATTAACTACTTATACTCTTCCGTCAAAAAATAGACTATTTTCAAATAAACAACACGAATTCATTATTACACTTCTAAGTAGTTATGGCATTTCAGCTCTATTTATTATACTCATCCGAATAGATTACTCTCGTCCTGCTTTGATTATAGGGGCTGCCTTAACCTTTATTTGGATTCTCATATATTATCGTTTGCATAAAAAGCAAAAAATCACACTATATTATCTTACAGGTTCAGTAGATAATGTTAACTCTCGTTATAAAAACATTACTGTATATCAGTATCAGAAAAACATATCACTGCATCAAATCAAAAAAAGCTCCGATGGACTGGTTACTAACCCCCATGAAATACATTCAACAGATACGGTTCAACTCCTTGCCGATTGTGCTCTTGCTCAAATTCCTGTTTATCATTCAGAAGTAATTACTGAGCGTTTAAATAGACAAGTATCAACCACTCATTTATCCGAAACCACCTTACAGTCTATCACTCCAAACTCTAGATACTTAAAAATAAAGCCCGTATTAGAAGCGGCTCTTATCCTATTATTTTTGCCTATAATTCTTATTTTATGTTCTATTATTTCAGCTCTAGTTTATATTCAAGACCCAGGAAAATTAATATACACCCAAACTCGAGTTGGAAAAAATGGTACAACATTTACTCTGTATAAATTCAGAACCATGTACAATTCAGCATCAATCAAAAGTGCACAATTTGCTACTCAAGAAAAACATCGAATTCATTTTATTGGTGCTTGGTTAAGAAAATTTAGATTAGATGAAATACCGCAATTTTATAATGTATTAAAGGGAGATATGTCCCTAATTGGCCCTCGACCTGAGCAACCTGAATTTGTTAAGTCCTACAAACAGCAAATCCCATGTTACAACTATCGCCACACGGTAAAGCCCGGAATAACCGGTTGGGCACAAATAAATCAAGGATACACCGACAATTCAGAATCAACGCAGACAAAGTTAGGTTATGACCTCTATTATATTAAGTATTACAGCTTCGAGTTAGATTTAACTATCGTAATAAAAACGATTAGAACCTTACTAACAACTGATGGAGCTGTGTAATGAAACAAAAAAAAAAGGTACATATACTCATTGACAATGCCTCTCGACTTGATTTTTTCCAACGAGTTCTTAACAATGAAAACACTACGCCCTCTTGTGTATTTCATTCGAATATCTATACCTATGTGCTAGCAAAAACAAAAAAACATCCTGGCAGTCATATTTTACTTAGACAAAGTAAAGTTAAGAAAAACACAGCACAGTCGAGCATAGAAGAAATTAAGGGACAGAGAGAATATCAATACGGTATTAATATTAGTAACTTTAAAAAATTAGTAGAACCAAGTGATGAACTATGGGTGTTCTCAGGATTTCAATACGTTGCTTTAGAAATAAAGACTACACATCATAATATTCGTTACTTTGAAATAGCTAATTTCCCCAATAAATACCAGTCAAGTTATACAGGGGTAAATGCGGACGCCGATCATAATCATAAAATAGAAGAATTACGAACAACTCATACTGTGACGCCTAGAGAAATAGAACTGCTAAAAACACAACTACTCACTTTTCGTCCGCCACACGTTGACTCATCAATCCTAAGTAAAGCTCTAGAACAGTTTGTGAACCTGATAGGCTTTCATTGCCTAAAAACGACAGCTCCTCATTCATCACCATTGCAACAACTACAAAAAGCTATTGAGATCCATCGAGTCAGAAAAATTATTCATAACCATAAACACTTACAACGTCCAAGTAACTTCAATTTATTCATAGGGCAAGTAGCACAAGATTCACAAACCCTATTTCAATCTAATACAAATGCCATTGATTCAATTAAAAAAGCACACCAAGACTCAGAATCAAAAGGACTTCCTCTTATCGTTCGACTTCACCCTGGAGAAAAACAACTCTGCGTAATACAAGAACAAACCCGTTTTTGTAAACAAGAAGGCATCCTCATTTGCAACCAAGGAGCTTTACTGGAAAGTGTTCTTCAAAGTGAGCATATATATACAATAAACTCCACTGGAGGGTTACATTCTTTACTCCTTGAAAAACCAGTAACCCTTTATGGAAACAGTTTTTATCAAGACTGGAAAGCCAGTGATGTCGTCCTTTATCACCAACATTTACTTCAAGAATTACACTCTCCTAACTCTTAAAAGGGAACAATAGTGAACATAATAACTACATCCACTAAAGTTGGGGATAATGCTCAACTTTCATTTAAAAAAGTGAGGGTACTAGATATCCGACGACACTCAATTCCTGAACTATGTAAAGATAAGCGAGTGTTAGTGATTGGCTGTGTAGATATGATTGATATGCTCTCTATGCAAAAATACATAAAACAAGGAGAGCATCAATTCCACAATATTTCCCAAAAGGCTAGCTATACGGCAGGGCTTGATATCAATGAAAAGGGCATTAAATTACTGCAAGAAAAAGGATACCATGTTGATTATTGCGATATATTCAATGATCAAAGCAAGTACCTAGAAGAAGAGTATGATTATGTCGTTTTATCTCATGTAATAGAGCATGTGATTGATCTAACGGGCTTCATAAAAAAAATAATGAAAATTGTAAAAACCAAACAAGTTATCTTTGCGGTACCAAATGCATACAATATAAAACATGCGCTTCCCGCTCTATTACTACAACGAGAAAAAGTCAGTAATGACCACTATTACACTTTTACACCAATCACCTTTGTAAAACTTATCGAAGGGTTGAATTTTGAAGTAAAAGAACTCTATTTTGACCAAGATAGAAGACTAAAATCAGGTAAAAAACACCGCTTATTGGGAACATTATGGTCACTAATAAAATCAAAAATATTCACACACAGTGGCGATATTATTTTGGTTGCTCAATATAAATATYAACYTTTGTTTACGTCACTCTGAAWCTTATATGAAAAATAAGCCGTAAATAAAGTATAAATGGTTTTACCTCCAATCGAGGTTAACACAGCCCCCCATACTCCATAGTTAATAGTTAACACCGCGAGCAAAACAAAAACGACAAGTGCGGACATAACTGTCGAAATGGTAATATAGCCTACTTTATTTTGGGCTATTAAAAAGCTTTCAGTCCACCCACAAAAAGCCGCAGGGATAAGAAGTAATGAGCTATAAACCAGTAATTCATGAAAAGGAACATACTCGCCACCAAATAACGTCATAATGTTTTCACTGAAAATAAAGATAATCATGATACCAAACAACATGGTAACAACAGGAAAAACTGCACCCACGTAACACAACTTCAATACTGTTTTTGAATCTTTAAGGCTCACCGCTTTGGTAAAGCGAGGTAAGAGTAATATTCTTGCACCAACAACCACAAAGAAAAAAACATTCATTAAACGAGCAACAACGCCCATTACTGCAATACTCTTATCATCCAACCAAAATGAAGAGAAAGGCAATGCCAGATGAGTAACCGCAAGACCAAGAGACATGATAGATAGGTATGGTAATGTGCTTTTGAATGTCTTATTTAACTCCGTAACTGACATTCGACTAAAGCCTATAGCACCTATTTTAATTAAATATCCTAATGAAATAACTAGCGTCACGATAACACTAAAAATATACAATTTAATCAGAGGAAATTCAGGTATAGTCAGCACTAAAACAACAAACAAAAAGGGTTGTAAAAAAAATTGAAAAAACGCCCCCAAAGGGGCCTTATTATGACCTTGAAATATAGCAATGGTTAAATAAAACAATGACATTGCGTATATTTCAAATAAACCTAATCTGACAGTAAAGTCAAGTAGCCTAACTAACACCCCAAAATACAATCCAAAACAAAGCAACGAACCTAATAAGGAAAGCATAAAAGCAGCAGAAATAGCGCAGTATTTTTCTTTTAAATCATAACTGGCGGCAATATTCTTTACGAGTAATCGCCCTCCTCCCAATGTGGCCAATTGCGATACAAAAACAAGAATGCCGAGAGAGATAAAATATTGTCCAATAAGCTCTGGTTGATATAAGCGAACCAGTAATAAGTTAACTAGTAAGGCTCCGATTGCACCAGTAATCTTAAGAGAACCAAGTTGGACTCCTTGTTTAAGCAATCCTCCTGGCTTACTTACGCCATTATTCACTAAACCCTATCCCCAGAGCCCTTACCTGCAACTGTCTGTATAATATAAATAAAGTAGTATTTAACTGATAGTGTTTGAATCATCGTTTGATCCCACTCAGCCAATAGCTTAGGTGTCGACATATCGATATCATTAATTTGAGCTAAACCTGTAACACCTGGCCTTACCGCTAGTACGCCTCTTAATTCCCTCTCATCGATTAGTTCCTGTTGGTTGAACAAGCATGGCCGTGGGCCAACCAAACTCATTTCACCTTTAAGCACGTTGTATAACTGAGGCAGTTCATCTAGCTTGTTTCTACGTAGGAATCCACCTAGCTTAGTCACTGAACTCGCTCCAACTAAATGAGTCGCTACAGACTTTGTCTCCACAGGCATTGTGCGGAATTTAACCAAGGTGAAAGATTTTTTGTTACGACCTACACGCGTTTGAAAAAAGATAGGCGACCCCGTATCAAAGTAACCAAGGATACAAATAACGAGAAATACTGGCCATAGGAATAAAAGACCAAAGAAAGCAAAAACAAAATCTAACAAACGAATCAAAATGTATGCCTTATTAAAAATCAGATTGGATGGGTAAGAGGTAACTGGTACTCAATAGAGTAGCTAAAATCTTGATACAAAAGAACGTCACCTGTCGCTGAAAACACCTCAACGCGACTTCAAGTAGGCTTCTACTGTTCTTTTGATCCCTTGTTCATAGCTTACAGGAGGTTTCCATCCCAAGATCTCTTTCGTCAAACCTATATCCACTTGGAGGTTGTCACAGATTCTTTGAGCTATGTGCTTCTTTTTTAAAGCAGACGATACAGCTTGTAACCAAGACATTGGGATTGGAATTAATCGCGGTGATTTCCCCATAGCACGAGCGATAGTTTGCATCAATTTAGTTGTCGATACGTCATGATCATCAGAAGCTAAGAAAGTATGCCCTGGAGCCATAGGGTGTTCACAACACGTTAATATCAAATCGGACAGATTATCCAAATAAACCAAGCTTCTCTGGTTATTTATAGCACCAAAGGGTAACGGAATACCTTTATCAATCGAACGCATCATAGATAAGAAATTTGCTTTTACGCCAGGCCCATAAACTAATGGTGGTCTAATGATAACCACTTCTAATCCTGTCTCTTTTGAAAGCTTAGCTAACTCAACTTCAGCTTCATACTTGCTAAAACCGTAAGGGTCTTGTGGAGTATTCTTTAAATTCGGTTCAAAGGGCAAATTTGGCTCACTAAATTCACCATTAACTTTAATGGAGCTAACAAATACGAACCTTTTTACACCGGCATCTGCAGCTTGCTTTGCTAAGTTCAACGTTCCCAACGTATTAATATCTCGATAAGCTGTTAATACGTCTTGCTCAATCTCATTCATTTGATGAACACGAGCAGCACAGTGAACAACACAATCCACACCGCGAAAAGCACCAGTCCAATCGGTCTCGGCACCGATAGAAGAAATCATGAAACAGTTAGGCTGTAATTTAGCAGTATCACGCACAACAAGTACCACTTGCCATGCACACTCTTCAGCTAACTCAACAACTCGGGACCCAACAAAGCCCGCACCACCAGTGATTAACAACCTCATAGCATAATCCAATCATAACTTAAATGAAAAACAAACAAAATCTACAACTAACCTTTTAGATACACATAACAACCAATTACAGCTAGCTTACCGCACTTAAGAATATTAAAATACGGTGTTTAACTATAACTATCAAACTCAATACACTCAGTGGCACGCTAAGGGACATAATGATCAGACCAATAAATATATTGTTAAATGCCAAACGCAAGAATAAGCGTTTCATAAGTATTGGCTATGATGTTTTTGCGATTGTTCTATCACTTTATTTAGCTATAGCATTAAGACTTGGTAATGCCATATTCTCAATCGAGCTCGAAGAAATCGCAACACTACTAATCACTGTATCTATCACCATTTATAGCTTTATTAGATTAGGCATGTATAGAGCAGTGCTTCGTTATATGATGTTACCCGCTGTTGGAAATATTTTCCTTGGGGTATTCATTTCGACTTTAACTCTAATTATGAGCGGCTTTTTTTTCAATTCATTTATCCCTAGGAGTGTTCCATTTATATATGCAGGCTTAGCCATGCTAAGCTTAGGTGGACCAAGAATACTAATCCGTTCTATTTATTATCATTGGTACAAGAGAAAAAAGCCCAATGTGTTCATTTATGGAGCTGGTTCTACTGGGAGAGACCTAGCATATGCTCTAATTCATGGGAATGAATATAACCCTGTGATACTCCTTGATGACGACCCCGCAAAATCTGGCCAAATATTAACAGGATTAAAAGTACACCATCCTCATAATATAGAGAAGCTATTATCTTTGTATCAACCAGTAAAACTTCTTCTTGCTATCAACAATATCAATAAGGGTGAACGTTTGCGATTGGTGGAAAAACTTTCTCATTGGCCAATTTCCGTACAATCCGTGCCATCTGTAGAAGATATTGCAACAGGAAAAGCTACAGCAACTGATGTCAAAGACCTCGATGTAGCAGATTTACTAGGAAGGGCTGCCATTGATCCAGACCAAACTCTTTTAGCTCAGAATATTTCCAATAAAAACGTAATGGTCACTGGCGCAGGAGGTTCAATTGGCTCAGAACTATGTCGCCAAATACTAGCACAAAAGCCTAAAACTCTTATTTTATTTGAACTAAACGAATACAACCTCTATAAGATAGATCAAGAGTTGAATTTAACAAAAAAAACCTAAAGAGTAATACAAATATAATAGCTACCCTTGGCTCGGTTCAAAGACAAAATCGCTTAGAAAAGGTAATGACTGCTAATAAAATTGAAACAGTTTACCATGCTGCGGCCTATAAGCATGTCCCATTAGTGGAAGGGAACATAGTTGAAGGCGTACGTAACAATGTTTTTGGATCACTTGCTTGTGCAGAAGCATCAATTAAAACAGGTGTAAAAAATTTCACTTTAATATCTACGGATAAAGCAGTAAGACCAACGAACATCATGGGTGCCACCAAACGTATGGCCGAATTAGTATTACAAGCATTAGCTGATAAGCAGTACACTACAACCTTTACAATGGTGCGCTTTGGTAATGTATTAGGCTCTTCTGGATCTGTAGTGCCTCTCTTCAAAGAACAGATCAACAAAGGTGGGCCAGTCACCGTGACTCACCCAGATATAACTAGGTACTTCATGTTAATACCGGAAGCTGCACAATTGGTCATTCAGGCCGGAGCTATAGGACATAACGGGCAAGTATTCGTACTTGACATGGGAGAGCCTGTAAAAATCTTAGACCTAGCTAAACGTATGATAGATCTGATGGGTATGCAATCGCACACAGAGGATAGTACTCTGCAAGGTGATATTATGATCCAATTTACAGGACTCCGCCCTGGGGAAAAGTTATATGAAGAGCTTCTAATCGGAGATAAAGTAGAAGGTAGCGGACACAAAAAGATAATGACAGCAAAGGAACAAATGCTTAAATGGGAAGATATGCAGCCTCTCCTAACTAATCTGGATCAATGTTGTCATGATTTCGACGAAAGCCAAATAAAAAAAATATTACTAGACGCCCCTACTGGATATTCACCTAATTAAAAATAATGAGAATTGAATGAGAGTACTACATATTTATCGCACTTGTTACCCAGAAACAAAAGGGGGACTTGAACAAGCAATACGCTATATTTGTAAAGGAAGTAGTGAGCGTGGGATTAAAAACACTATTCTTACCCTAGGTCAAGAAAATAAAGAGTACGACTTCGAAGGTAGTAGAATCATAGTTATCAAGAAAGACTTTGAGATATCATCCAACGGGTTTTCTTTTAGTTTAGTAAGCAAGTTTCGAAAACTGAGTAAAAGTCATGATATCATCCATTATCAGTACCCTTGGCCTAGTGGGGATATTCTCAGTATTTTCTCTGACAAAAAGCCATCATTAGTAAGTTATCAGTCTGATATAGTAAAACAACGATTACTCAAGAAACTATACTACCCTCTTGAACAACTTTTTCTCTCGCGTGTTGACCGTATAATTGCAAGCTCTCCGCAATATGCACAAACAAGCAAGAACTTAATCAAACATAAAGGGAAAGTAGATATTATACCTCTTGCAATTGACCCGAGTACTTATCCTGATTTAGATCAAAACACAAAAGTGCACTGGGAGACAAAGGTAGGTAGTGGTTTCTTCCTATTTGTAGGGGTATTACGTTATTACAAAGGGCTACAGTTCTTATTAGAAGCTGCAAAAATCAATCAACTGCCAGTGGTCATAGCTGGAGATGGCCCAGAGCGAGAAAGTTTAGATATCTACATTAGGCGACATAAGTTAACTAATGTAAAAATGGTCGGATTTATATCTGAAGAGGATAAAGTGGCTTTACATGCATTATCTAAAGCATTTGTTTTCCCTTCACACTTACGCTCAGAAGCATTTGGCATTTCATTACTAGAGGCACAAATGTATGGAAAGCCAATAATCAGTTCCGATATTGGTACGGGGTCATCATACGTCAATATTAACGGAAAAACAGGAATAACAGTATTACCAACTGATGCAAAACAACTCTCAGAAGCAATGATAAAGTTAAATAATAATAAAGAGCTCTGTGAAGAGCTAGGCAATGGAGCCAGCCAACGTTTTAAGGAACATTTTACAGAGAAAATGTATGCTGATAGCTATGTCTCTTTATATCATCAGCTAATAAAACAGAATGTAAGTTAAATATTTTCTAGAGCGTGTTGAACTTTCA
>NZ_JAKJSY010000057.1:0-33417 GCF_050337445.1 Vibrio minamisatsumaniensis
CGATACTCTTTAGAGCCAAAAGCGGCGGTACTGCAAGCGAGCATCTTGGTGACATTTTCAATGACGACGGTTCGGAGCGTTTTCCGATGTTTATTGAGGTAGTTTAGCCAATTATCGTTGGCATTGAAGAGTTGTTTGATGGGCTTATTCGGATGCATGACCTATAGGATAAACGATTCATGTAAAACGACCTAGTAGGATGAGTCTCTTTGTTTTCGGCCGTAGGCCGCTCAGGCGACAACGTCGCCGGTTCTAGATATGCTCAACCAACTCAGTGCGCGAGATAACCTTATTTTGATTGTGCATGAAGTACGCCACCACTTTGTATTCTAGCGCTGTTAGGCTAACCGCTTGACCTTGCCAAAGCACTTTTGAACTGCGTGTATCTAGGCTTAAATCGCCGATCTGTAGAATAGGCGCTGCACTGCCTGATGCTCGGCGCAACTGTGCACGGATTCGAGCAATCAGTTCGACCATTTCGAATGGCTTGGTTAGGTAATCATCTGCGCCCGCATTCAGGCCTTCAACACGCTGAGTTAAGGTGTCTCGTGCACTTAAAATAACTACGGGGGTGTTGATGTTTTCGTCTCGAATGCCTTTCAATACGGTTAAACCATCTAACTTTGGCAAGCCGAGATCGAGCACGATGGCATCCCACTCTTCTGATGTTGCGCGATAGAGTGCATCAATACCATCTTGAGAAAGTTCTGGAACCCAATCTGCTCTCTCTAATGTTTCAATGATTTGTTGTCCCAAACGAGGTTCGTCTTCAACGACTAAAATTTTCATGATTGTTCTTCTTCATTTTTGTAGTAATTATTTGTCGTGTTTAATGGCATCTTTAAAATTTCGACCTTTAATCATGATCATTTCCATCGTTTCGGCGTTGTATTGCACTTTGATGATGTTGTTTTGGTGATTAATCTTAAGCTCATACACCCAAATATCATCGTCTTCTTCTAGTTCGACTTTGATAATTCGGCCATAAAGATCGTTTTCGACGGCTGCATACATTTCAGAAAAAGGGCGAATATATCCCTTTTTTACGGCTTGATAGACTTCGTCTTGATCCTCTTCGAATTCGATATGAGTGCCGACCTTATGGACATCTTGTACTAACTCATGGCCATTATGATCGGAGCTGGCCCATACACAGGCAGAAGAAAAGAAGCCTAAACATATAGAAAACAATGAAATCATAGCTTTACTAAACATAGCGAATCCTAGAGAAGGTTGACAATGTTCAGTATAAAAAAATGATTCTGAACAGAAAGTGAACCTGATTAATTATGAGAATTTGATACACAAAAAATAGATAATCAACGTTGTTGAAGTTCGTCTTCGAATATTTTATCTCTCATTTTCCAAAAGCGTCCTACTTTACGCGCAATCACGAATTGAGGTGGGCGAAATCGATGTTGGTGGGCGACCACTTTAGTTGGGGAAGCTTCTTCGAAAGGACGGTGTCTGTCAGCAAGGTGAGGGCGAACAAACTGATCCTTGAATGTCTGCTTTTGCTTCTTTGTGGTTAATGACCAGAATTCATGCACTTGCGCTTGGTTTTCACCACGATAGGTGACTTTAAGTTGTGACTTACCTTTTTCGTCTTTGAGTACATTAAGGTCCATCTCTAAGCATTCAAATACGAGGGCGTCTTTTAAATTTAACGCTTCTTTGAGCTTTTTGTCGGGGTCAACTAAAGTGGCATCGCACTCATGACAAATACGCGCGGCAATGTCGTTATCAGCTCCGCATTCACCACAATACTTGGCGCGGAAGCGATACCCACAGTGTTCGCGCTCTCCGGTGTCTTCGTCGGTAAAGTAGCCCTGGCACTTGCGGCCAAAGTGTTCGAGTAGGAAGCCATTGCTGTCGAGTTTGCCCCAAAAGTTGTTATTGAAGCCACAAGCTGGGCAGGGAATGGTGATGATCTCACTGTCGGAATCCGGCTTAGGATCACCGACTTCAGGTTGGTAGAGGTCGTAACTGTTGCCCGCGTAGTCGAGTACCAAACACGCCTTTTTACCCGGCGATAAGCGTAATCCACGGCCAACGATTTGTTGGTATAAACTGATGGATTCTGTTGGCCGTAAAATCGCAATGAGATCCACATGTGGGGCATCGAAGCCTGTGGTTAATACTGATACGTTAACTAAGAACTTTATTTTACGTTCTTTGAAATCGTTGATGATTTGGTCTCGTTCGAGGGTTGGTGTTTCGCCGATGACGATGGATGATTCACTTTCGGGCAGTAAACCGAGGATCTCTTGAGCGTGTCTAACGGTCGCAGCAAATACCATGATGCCGACTTTGTCTTTGGCCAGCTCGATGATCTGGTCGACAATCTGTGGCGTCGCGCGTTTAGATTGTTCGATAACCATGTCGAGTTCGGCTTCTTTGTAGCGACCGGTGCTCGCTGGCTTGAGCTGTGAAAAGTCATAACTTAAAACGGGGGCATCAATCATGTGGGCTGGCGTGAGAAAGCCTTCGTCTAATAGGTAGCGAATTGGGAGTTCGAAAATACAGTCTCTGAAAAAACGAGGCTCTTCAGAACGAACTTGGCCACGTGTGTGATATTGATAAATCCAACCCATCCCAAGACGATACGGGGTCGCAGTCAGGCCGAGCACTTTGATTCCCGGATTGTTTTCACGTAAGTGAGAGATGACTTTTTGATAGCTACTGGTCTTTTCATCGGGCACACGGTGGCATTCATCGATAACCAACAGTGAAAATTGGTTTGAGAATGAATCGAGATTTCGCACCACAGATTGTACTGAAGCAAACACCACTTGTTGGTCGGTCTCTTTTCTCCCTAAACCGGCTGAGAAAATTGAGCCTTTTAACCCGTAACCTTCATACTTTTCATGATTCTGTTCAACCAACTCTTTTACGTGAGCCAGTACCAACACTCGACCTTTCGCAAGCCTTGCCAATTCAGCAATTACAAGGCTTTTTCCAGCACCAGTCGGAAGCACGAGAACAGCCGGAGTTTGGTGTTTTCTGAAGTAATGAATTACGGATTTGACGGAGTCTGCTTGGTATGGTCGGAGTGTATACATAAGGTGTCTTTTATGATGAAAAACAAATAGTGTGAAATAGCTCAACTATTTGAGCAAAGGTGACTATAATACCCGACTTAGATTAGTTGAGGTATTCATGCGTTTAGATAAATTTCTGTGCGATGCGTTAGGCGTCACTCGAAGAGAAGCAACACACTTATTAAAGTCAAAAGCAGTGACAGTGAATGATGTCATTCAAAAAAGCGGCTCACTTAAGGTAACACAAGAGTGCGTGGTGGAATGGCAAGGCAATGAACTGCATGTTCATGGCCCGCGTTACATCATGCTTTATAAGCCAGAAGGTTTTGTTTGTTCGCATGAAGATGGTGCAAATCGTATTGCATTTGAATTACTCGATGAAATCAAAATGGATAAGTTGCATTTTGCGGGTCGCTTAGATGTCGATACCACTGGCCTAGTGTTGATTACTGACGACGGGAAGTGGTCTCACCGTATTACGTCACCAAAGCATAAATGCGCAAAAACATACCGTGTATGGCTTGTTGAGCCTGTTGAGGCGGATTATGTTGAAAAATTCAAAGAGGGTATCCAGCTTAAAAGCGAAGAAGGCCTGACATTGCCGGCACACCTTGATGTTCGTGCAGAGCGTGAAGTGCTACTAACGATTCACGAAGGTAAATACCACCAAGTTAAACGTATGTTTGCCGCACTTGGTAACAAGGTAGAAGCTCTACACCGTGAGCGTATCGGTGAGATCGAGATGGACGAATCTTTGGAGTTGGGTGAATACCGTTACCTAACGCAAGAAGAAGTGGACTCTATCTGGAAGTAATCCTTTCTATTTAATGTGGCCGACCAAGGATAGCGTCGGTTGATGATGTTGACTGGTACTAGGAAAGTCTCAGCCAATCTTTTGACTTGCGTACTCACGCCAGTCCCTAGTTTTTAGTATTCGTTGAACATTCGGAGAACCATGCAAACATCGACCTCTCAAAGCCCTAACTCTCAACCAGAAACGCCTCAATTAGGTTTGGTGCTGTTTTTGATTTTAGGTGCGATTGGCGCCTTGACGCCGCTCGCGATTGATATGTATTTACCAGCGATGCCGACCATTGCCAAAGATCTTGGTGTCACCGCCGGTGAGGTGCAAATCACACTCACAGCTTATACCGCAGGCTTCGCATTGGGCCAGTTACTTCACGGTCCTTTGGCGGACAGTTATGGTCGTAAACCTGTGCTGTTGATTGGTGTAATTTTGTTTGCAGTGGCTGCGGTGGTCAGTGCGACCACACATGGCATTGAAGCTCTGACGTTAGTTCGCATGGCTCAAGGTTTTGCCGGTGCTGCGGCAGCCGTCATCATTCAAGCGATTGTGCGCGATATGTTTGACCGTGAAGACTTCGCGAGAACCATGTCTTTCGTTACTTTGGTGATGACGGTTGCGCCACTGGTCGCTCCAATGATCGGTGGTTACTTGGCAGTGTGGTTTGGTTGGCGTTCAATTTTTTGGGTGCTGGCTATTTTTGCGGTGATCGTTATTTTAGCGGTATTGATGAAAATTCCCGAGACATTGCCGCCAAAGAGCCGTCAACCACTGCGCTTTAAAACGACGCTCCGAAATTATGCCCGCTTGTGTAAAAACCCGACGGCCATGGGGTTGATTTTATCTGGTGCGTTCTCTTTCTCAGGGATGTTTGCATTCCTCACTGCTGGCTCTTTTGTCTACATTGATATCTATGGCGTACGCCCTGACTTGTTTGGTTACCTATTTGGTTTGAACATTGTTGCGATGATACTCATGACGACAATCAATGGACGAATCGTTAAGAAGGTTGGTTCTCACGCTATGTTGCGAGCCGCGTTAATTATTCAATTACTGGCGGGCTTAGGCTTACTCTTTGGTTGGGTGTTGGATCTCGGACTTTGGGGAATTGTGCCGTTTGTGATGTTATTTATTGGCACCATTTCGACAATAGGCAGTAATTCTATGGGCCTATTGCTCAGTGGTTATCCAAACATGGCGGGCACGGCTTCATCGCTTGCGGGGACATTAAGATTTGGTACCGGTTCTGTCGTTGGGGCTATCGTTGCGATACTGCCAAGCGACAGTGCAGGGTCTATGGCTATGGTAATGGCTGCCTGTGCAGTATTGTCAGCATTACTCTATTGGACATTAGGAAAGAAGGCATAATGTCAAAATACTATATTGAAATTCAAAAGTTAGTGAATGATGCGTTGGGCGAGCTTTACGCTCTGCATCAAGCTGGCAAAGCGGTTGATGCGCCGATTGCGAATAACCTTTACTTGGTTCGTTGGGTAACGAAGGCGATTAAGGCTCAATCTTATGATCGTGTGGTTGTGCCTGATTTGGTGCGTTGGCAGAAACAGGGCCGATCACAAGGCAACAATGCTGATTTGACCTTTACCTTCAAACGTATTTCTGCATTTTACGGTAAATTCTTCCCGGAAGGCGAACAGCCAAAAGTGTTGAAAGACAGCGATGTTGAAGCCTTTATGGATAAGATGTACGAGATGGGTTGGAGCGTATCGAGCGAAGATGAGCTAACAACGGGCGGCAAAATTCAGTTTTTCACGGATGGAGAACACTCTTTTGCGCTTTGTGGCAAACAGTGTGACGACTCATTTGACGGCGAGTTGATGGTGAAACCAATGAACTGGTTTGTTCGTGGTAATCACGCGGAGTTTATTCAAGCTGCGATGGAAGCCGGTTTCATGCTTCACAAAGTTACAGACTATAAGTCTGCGGTAAAGTACCACGGTGAGTACATTGTGTATCCTGGCAACCAAGGTAATCAACTGGCTGAGATTCCAATTAGCGTTATTGGTTAATCTCGTAACCATTGAAATGATAAAGACCGCCTAACGGGCGGTCTTTTTCTAGCTATGGGGTATGAAGGGGAGTCGTACTTACTTGCTTTTAAACTCTTTGCTCCTCGATACTCGAATCCCGTATCTGCTTTTATTCTTTTCTCATCTTGTCACCCGTATCTCGCATCTGCTCTTGTGCCTGCTTCTCTATCGCCTTCACCATGCCTTTAAAAATAAAGAGATGAGCGGGCATCATCACGAACCAATAAAGCAGCCCAGAGAACCCTTTTGGGTGCCACCAAGCTGAGATATTGAGAGAGCGAGTGTCACCATGGTCAGATACAGTAATTTCAAGTCGCCCGAGACCGGGGCCTTTCATCCCAAATAGCAGCGATAAAAACTGATTCTTCTCACAGCGAATGACTTTCCATGAATCGATTTTATCCCCAACCTTTAAGTGAGGTCCTTCAGGCGATTGTCGAATTGGAATACCGCCGCCGAAAAGAACATCTAACCATTCTCGCGTACGCCATAAAGCATTGGCAAAAAAATACCCCTGCTTAGGGCTGCCGATTTGTTGAGCGACGTACCAAAGCGATGCTAATGAGGCCGTCGAGGTGATAGTTGCGCCGGTTTTCTTAGGGTAGTAACCGTATCCGGCTTGCCAACGTTTGAACGCCGTTTTATCAAACCCCCACACATTGCTTTTGACGAAATTTCCTTCGGCGTGAATCGCTTGCTCAACCATGCTCTCGAATGAGACAAGCTTTTGAGGGTATTTTTCTCTAATAGTGGTCGAACTGGCGATGAAATCGTGCTTTAAGCCAGCAAGAAGAGCCCGGCCAATGTTAGATGGAACAGACGTCACCACACCGAGCCAATAGGAAGCAATCTTAGGTGTGAGCAGTGATGTCGCCCAAAGCCGAAGTGGACGATTGGCTGTTTTGGCAATATGAGCAAACTGATTCCGATAAGAGATAATATCTGGGCCGCCGACTTCGAAGGTTTGGTTTTCTGTTGGTGTCTCTTGTGCCAGTTTTAGTAGGTAATAATTAAGGTTCTGTAAGGCTATTGGGTTGGCTTTGGAGTCGACCCACTTTGGTGCAATCATGATGGGTAAGTTGTATACGAAATCTCGCATGATCTCGAACGCTGCAGAGCCTGGGCCAATGATCACGCCAGCTTGAAGTTCGGTCACGGGGACCGGGCCTTTACGAAGCAGTTCTCCGGTTTTCTTTCTTGCCTGAAGGTGATCAGAATCACCGGTCTGAGGCTGAAGGGAGCTTAGGTAGATGACGTGTTGATTCTTTGGCCCAAGCGCTGAAACAAAGTTACGTGCCAAGCTCAGTTCATAGTCAATGAAGTCATGACCTTCAGCCATTCCATGCACCAAGAAAAAGATAAGATCGAAGTCGGGAACGAGTGCCTGTGTCGCGGCTTTATCCACCAGGTCGAGATACTTAAGTGATAAATTGTCGTGAGGTTCGGTTCGAGCGGTTAAATAATCGATATGCCTTGCAGCGGCTGTGACGTGATACCCTTGTTCTAATAATAAGGGGAGGAGCTGCGAGCCAACATATCCAGAAGCGCCTAATACCAGTACTTTCTTCATCGTTACTCCATTTATCTTTGTGGTTAAAAACCGAACATGGATATAATAGCGCGATATATCTCTTTATTCATCAATACGTTCCGTTTGGGTATCTTTATGTTGATCTCTTCTATCATTCATCACACTCGTGGCGATTTTATTCGTAAGCTTATTGCGATTGCTGTGCCTATTACTTTGCAGAGTATTATGTTTTCAAGCCGAGGGTTGGTGGATGTGTTGATGTTAGGTCAACTTGGTGAAGCTGATATTGCAGCCGTGGGGGTTGCTAGCCGGGCGATGTTTGTAACGACCATTATGCTGGTGGGTGTTACCACGGGTGGTGCTCTGCTAACGGCTCAATATTGGGGGGCGGGTAACCGACAAGGTGTGAGAGAAAGTACTGCGCTGACGTGGCTGGTTTCGACACTGTTTGCGTTGCTGACAATTGTTTTATTCGTTTCTTTTCCTAAACAAATCATGGGCTTGACGACACGATCTCAAGAAATCATCAGCCTAGGCGTTGAATACATCGTTATCACTTCATTTAGCATGTTAACGGTATCTTATGTCAGCAGTATGACTGTGGGCTTAAGGGCGATGCATAGGCCGGGGCTCAGCACTTTCTTCAGTGGGATCGGTATTTTATCGAATGTATTCTTAAACTGGGTTTTGATTTTTGGTCATTTTGGCTTTCCGGCTCTTGGGGTCAAAGGGGCGGCGATTGCAACGCTATTGAGCGGCCTAATTGAAGCGATAACCTTATTTGGCTACCTCTATGGTTCAAAGCACTTACTGGCTTTCAAGTTCTGCGATATTCAAACTGCCGCGACGATAGAAAAAGTGGTTCGTTTCTTAAAGCTATCACTTCCTACCACCTTTAACTTTTTCGCGTGGGCGGGAGGGCTGTTTGCTTATCAAGCGATCATGGGGCAATCGGGGGTGCAAGGTTTGACTGCTCTCTCGGTCATGACGCCTGTTGAGTCTATTTCGTTGAGCTTATTGATCGGCATGTCGAATGCCGCGGCGGTTTTAGTGGGTAACCAACTGGGCGCTAAGAATAATGAAGCGGTTTACTATCAAGCATTAGGTTTAACGATACTGTGTTTCTTTACTAATGTTGTCGTGGCGATCTTCCTGTATTTTATGCAAACACCAATACTTAATGCTTTCAGTGCGTTGACGGAAGAAACCAGAGCTCTTTCAGAGAAGTTTATGTTCATTTTAAGTGTTGGAATCGTCATCCGCTCAATCCCAATGACCGTGATCGTGGGGGTGCTGAGGGCTGGGGGGGATGTGAAGTTCTGCCTTTATCAAGACCTTATCGCACAATGGGTGATTGGCATTCCTGTGGCTGCCATCGCTGCTATTTATTTTAAACTCGCACCGGAATGGGTATATTTGCTGTTTCTTACTGAAGCGGTCATGAAGTGGGGGGGCTCGCTTTATCGTATGAAAACAAGGAAATGGATTAATAATTTAATAGGAAGTTGAACTCGGATCTATCAATTGTATGACTTTATCGTTGATGTGATCTATCTTTCAAAATACTTTCTCCTAACAGGGAATTAGTGTAGATTCTCATTCCAAATTCTAACTAATGTGAGCTGTTTAATGTTAAAACTGTCTGACCTATGTAAAGGCTATGTCGATGGGGGGGAGTTCCACCCTGTTTTACAAGGTGCTGAGTTAACATTAAATCAAGGCGATCAACTTGCATTAATGGGAGAAAGCGGTTCAGGTAAAAGTACATTGTTGAATCTCATCGCGGGTCTCGATCTTGTCGATTCAGGTGAAATCGTTTTCCCAAACTTCAATATGCATGATTCTACCGAAAGTTGCCGTACTTCATACCGTCGCAATAATATTGGGCATATCTTCCAACAATTTAACTTACTGCCGACACTTAATATTGCCGATAACATCCGTTTCTGTCGTCAACTAAAAGGGTTACCGGAAGATAAAGGGTTATGGAGGCAGATTTTGTCTGCACTCGATTTAATGCCTTTGCTTGGACGTTACCCAGAAGAGGCGTCAGGTGGGCAGCAACAACGAGCGGCCATCGCTCGTGCTTTGTATATGGAACCCAAAATCTTGTTGGCTGATGAACCTACGGGAAGCTTAGATGAGCGTAATGCCGAAGCTGTGATGCGTTTGTTAACCTCTTTGACCCGTCAGTTAGAATGTACTTTGTTGCTTGTTACGCACAGTGAAAAAGTCGCATTGCATATGGATGGTCGGATCCGGCTACAAGGAGGGCAACTGCATGTTATGGCCCGTAGTTAAGGCACTACTCGGCCATTATCGGCGTTATCCGCTTCAGGTTCTTTTGGTATGGCTTGGTTTAACCCTCGGTGTATCGCTTTTGGTTGGCGTTACGGCCATCAATGAGCATGCTAAACAGAGTTATGCGCATGGCGAAAGGCTTTTTTCGAATCCGCTCCCATATCGGATCCGACCAAAACACAATGCCAATAAAATCCCACAAGGCTTCTATATTCAACTTCGCCGTGAAGGCTTTCAACAGTGCTCTCCTTTTGATTACCATCGTATCACTGACGAAAATGGCGCGAACTTTATGTTAATAGGCTTAGACCCTGTGTCTATGCTTCAACTTCAACCCAGTGTTGCTTTAAAAGATCTCGTTACTCTAAACCTAATGAAGCCACCATACCCTATTCTGGTCAGTGATGATCTCGCTGAGTACATGGAGTGGGCGAATGGAGACTATCTCCATCTTATGGATGGCTCGAAATTAGGGCCCATTTTTGTTGATCATCATAACTTTATCAACGGTACTCGGCTGATTGCTGATATTTCATTGCTCCGAATGCTTAAACGCAGTGCAGGGCTTTCTGTTATTGCTTGTTCAGATATGCCACCAGAAAAACTGGAACGCCTTAAGAATATGCTGCCAAACGGCTTGACAATTACTCGGACTTCAAAGGCGGAACTTGAGTCGCTAACCAGTGCTTTTCACTTGAATTTAACGGCGATGGGTATGTTGGCGTTTGTCGTGGGTTTGTTCATTTTTTATCAGGCTATGTCACTGTCATTTATTCAACGTCAGCCATTAGTTGGAATCTTAAGGCAAACCGGTGTATCGGGTTGGCAGCTTGCCAAAGCGCTTTGTTTAGAATTGCTGCTCTTGGTCGTCATTAGCTGGATCTGCGGTAACATATTTGGCGTGATGTTAGCGAATCAACTGTTACCTGCGGTTTCTTCAAGTTTAGGGGATCTTTACGATGCGGATGTGGGCTTAACACTGAGTTGGGATTGGCGCTGGAGTGGTTATAGTTTACTCATGACCTTGCTTGGTGCTGCATTAGCGTGCACCTGGCCCTTGGTCCGTTTGTTGAAATCTCAACCTATTCGTTTAACTTCTCGATTGTCCTTAATGCGTTTCGCTGGTACCGAGTTTACTTGGCAAGCGTTGCTTGGTTGTGGCTTTTGTGTCGCTGCAGTTGCTGTGTATCAAGCGCCTCAAACTCAAGAAACGGGGTTTGTGATTATCGCGCTGATGCTTGTGAGCGTGGCGCTGTTTACACCTTTCTTGATGTGGAAATTATTCAACAGTTTGTCTTACTCATTACGTTGGGTGCGCGCTCGCTGGTTCTTTGCCGATGCAGCCTCAAGCATGAGTTACCGTGGTGTCGCGACGATGGCCTTTATGTTGGCGTTATCGGCTAATATTGGTGTTGAAACCATGGTGGGCAGTTTTAGAGACACCACCGATAAATGGTTAACACAGCGTTTAGCTGCCGATCTTTATATCTATCCAACCAACAACGCAGCGCCTCGCTTGAGTAACTGGCTATCAGAGCAACCAGAGGTTGAGTCTGTTTGGTGGCGTTGGGAAAAAGACGTTACGTCCCCTGTAGGGAATATTCAGGTTGTGAGTACCGGGCCATCTGAAGGGGAATTAGAAGCACTAACGATTAAGTTAGGTATACCCAATTATTGGTATCATTTACATCACTCTAAAGGTGTGTTGATCAGCGAGTCAATGTCGCTCAAATTGGGTATTCGCCCCGGTGATTATATCGATCTTTACGATAACCTTGGTTCAGGTTGGCAGGTTGTCGGCGTTTATTATGATTATGGAAATCCATATAATCAGGTCATGATGTCTCATCGAAACTGGCTGAATGGATTTGCCGGAAAGGGAAATGTGGGGCTTGGCGTTAGATTAAAAGATGATGTGAATGCGCGCGGTTTGCGTGGTCGTTTAGAGAGTGTGTTCAGGCTTGGTTCAGAACGTATTTTTGATAATAACAACATCCACAGCCAAGCAATGCGTGTGTTTGATCGAACATTTGCCATTGCCGACACATTGGGCAATATCACGTTAGTCATTGCAGTCTTCGGTATTTTCTTTGCTACCGTTGCTGGGGAAGTATCACGCCAAAGGCATATTTCATTGCAACGTTGTTTAGGGGTTTCCGCGAAAGAGCTTATCTTAACCGGTAGCCTACAATTATTTGTATTTGGACTCATCTCTTCCTTGGTGGCAGTGCCACTTGGTTTGGCTCTGGCAAATTTAGTGGTTGATATCGTTATTAAGCAGTCTTTTGGCTGGTCACTCGAGTTACAAGTGATTCCATGGAACTATTTGATGACATTTGCGTGGGCGATGGCCGCGTTAATGCTTGCCGGTGCTTTACCTGTGATAAGAATCATTCGGAACACGCCGATGAAATCATTGAGGGATGCGCTTTAATATGCTTCAACGAAATAGACCTACCAAGTACAGACGTCGATTTTTCTCCTCTCTATTATTGATGAGTTTCTTCGGTGCTATTTTAGGAATTTGGGCTTACTCTTCCTATTCTGCCGACGTTGACGAAAAGGCTGGAAACGAAGTTAACTCAATACTGGTTAACGAACACTTCAATGTATTCGAGCCTGTGTTACCCGGCCGTAGCGTCGCATTACCGCGTGACTTCCAGTTCCACCCCGAGTATCAACATGAGTGGTGGCACTACTTTGCATCTTTAATAGATGATCGTGGTAAACAGTACTCTGTTCAATGGAGTTTCTTTCGTGTGGCAACCGATGAGCGTGAAACGCCGGGGTGGCAAAGTCCGCAAATTTACATTTCAAATATCGTCATTTCCTCTGAATCCAAAGTTTGGAAAGAGCAGCGTTTAGCGCGTGGTGGTATTGGTCAAGCGGGAATGACGAATGGCCCATTTAGAATTTGGATTGATAATTGGAGTTGGCGGGGGCTAGGTAACACTCCGTTTCCTGGGCGTCTGCACGTGAAAACGGATAGCTTTGGTCTTGAGCTGAATACTGTGACTAAAGGGCCTTATGTGCTCAACGGCGATAATGGCTATCAGAAAAAACACGATTTGCTGCCTATCGCCTCTTATAGCTTTAGTGCTCCATTTTTGTCTTTAAGTGGTGTGTTAAATCTAGACGGTGTCGCAAAGAAAGTGGCAGGGACTGCGTGGGTAAATAAAGAGTGGGGCAGTGGCTTGCTCGGCATGGGTCAACAGGGTTGGGATTGGTTTGTGTTTAATTTGGATGATGGAACTGCATTGAGTATCAGTCGTTACCGTCACAATAAGCAGTTACCGTATGTTTTTGGTACCTTAGCGACCCGGTCTGGTCAAGTTTACCAGTTAACGGAATCTGATATCTCGATGAAGCCATTGAAGAAGACGACGTTGTTTAACGGTAAAAGAATGCCCTTACAATGGGTTATTAGTGTACCTAAGTATGAGATAAACCTGACTACGCGCATTAAACGTAAGGATATGTGGTTACCATTTGTCATACCCTATTGGGAAGGGCCAATTACGGCGAATGGAAGCCATAATGCGACGGGATTTATGCAGTTAACTGGCTATTAAAAATCACCTAAGGCTATCATTTGATAGCCTTTTTTTATATTTTTGTATCTTCAATTCTCGAATTAATTCTGCATACATCATCCATGTTCTCATCTATACTTGGCTCATGTTGTGTAATAATAACTATGGTATATACGACATATTGTTTGTTATTTGTAGGAAAAACCGAAGTTAAACATCCGAAGAAGTGATTATCTATCGATAACGCTAGGATATAAACTCCTCTCAATACTTTGTAATTCGTTTATTTCAATAATAAATATAAGGGCGAAATCATGACAGACGTCATCCGTGACTTCTTTAAAATGGAATCTGCTGGCGGCATCATACTAGTCATCGCTGCGGCGATCGCAATGTTTGTAGCAAACTCACCACTGAACGAAATGTACCAAGGTGTACTTCACAGTTACGTTCTTGGTATGTCGGTATCTCACTGGATTAACGATGGCTTAATGGCTGTCTTCTTCCTTCTAATCGGCTTAGAAGTTAAGCGCGAACTTTTAGAAGGCGCATTAAAGTCTAAAGAGACGGCAATCTTCCCTGCTATCGCAGCGGTGGGCGGTATGCTAGCTCCTGCACTTATTTACGTGCTATTCAATTCAAGTAACCCTGAAGCGCTTCAAGGTTGGGCTATCCCAGCAGCAACGGATATCGCATTCGCATTGGGTATTATGGCGCTTCTTGGTAACCGTGTACCGGTAAGCTTGAAAGTATTCCTACTCGCGCTGGCAATTATCGATGACTTAGGTGTTGTTGTTATCATTGCACTGTTCTACTCAGGTGATCTATCGACGCTTGCACTTACCGTTGGCTTTATCGCAACGGGTGTGCTGTTCATGCTAAACAATAAGCGTGTGACTAAACTGAGTGTTTACCTTGTTGTTGGTGCCATTCTGTGGTTCGCAGTATTGAAATCAGGTGTTCATGCAACATTGGCAGGTGTAGTCATTGGTTTTGCTATCCCACTGAAAGGTAATAAAGGGGAGCGCTCTCCGCTGAAACACCTAGAGCATGCATTACACCCATACGTAGCGTTTGCAATTTTGCCAATCTTCGCATTTGCAAACGCCGGTATCTCACTGGAAGGCATCTCACTTTCAAACCTTACAGGCATGCTACCGCTTGGTATTGCGATGGGTCTGTTGGTCGGTAAGCCTCTGGGTATCTTCCTCTTCAGCTGGGGCGCGGTGAAAACGGGTATAGCTAAGCTTCCTGAAGGTGTGAACTTCATGAACATCTTCGCGGTATCGGTGCTGTGTGGTATCGGCTTTACGATGTCTATCTTTATTTCATCACTCGCATTTGGACCAACGAACGCCGATTTTGATACGCTCGCTCGATTAGGTATTCTGATGGGATCAACGACTGCGGCTATCTTAGGTTACTTCCTGCTAAGAACTTCACTACCGAAGACTAAGCGACAAGAAGTAAAGCTATAGTCGGTAACAGGCTCGACAAATAGTAAAAAGCCGTGATGGGTCACCCTATCGCGGCTTTATTGATCTTGTCGCTCAATTATCTTTGTAAGATGTCTGGCGACCTTCAAGTGACAATGTCACGCTATTTTTCTAGCGTGGTAAAAATGGTCCATTCTTCAACGATCTGTTCACTTAACCCAACAACGGTCGCTGTTACCTTACGGTTCAGCGCATGTGAAGTAGGGTCATCACCATCGTTTTCTAATCGTTCTTCACCATAGCCGACAATTCGCACGCGCTCTGGATCAATACCATTCGCAAGTAACTCGTCTTGAACATTGTTTGCTCGCTTTTTTGACAACTCTAAGTTGTATTCGTTGGAGCCCACTTTACTCGCGTAACCTTGGATTTCAATTGAAGCGCTTTTATAGGTTTCGAGGAACTCTGCCATGGTAGTGATTTGATCAGAAAAAATTGGATTCACTTCAAATGAGTCATGAGCAAAAAGTATTTTTAGTTGTCTAACTTCTTCTGCACGAATGGTTTCGCCACAGCCATCATTGTCGACTTGTGACGCTTCAGGCGTTCCTGGGCAGGTATCACGCGCGTTGACCACGCCATCTTTGTCATCATCTTGAAGATCTGCAATCTGTTCTGCTTCAGGTGTTTCGATATAAGCCTCTTCCTGCTGGCTTGAACAGGCAAACAAAGTCATTGTTAATACGGGAAGTAATAAGTAGGTTATTTTCATCATTAATACTCCACGGCCGTGGTCCACTCTTCTGGAATATCGACCAGTAGAGCATTCAATAAAGAACCCGTTGCGTTCATCACACGGTATTTCGCGTACTGCTCAGAGTAATGAGCATCGAGGTAATCTTTACGGGCTTCAAATAGTTCGTTTTCAGTGTTGAGCAAGTCAAGCAGAGTCCGTTTGCCTATTCGGTATTGTTTTTCATAAGCGATAACGGTCTCTGACGCTGAATCAACATGATCAGATAAGAAGTTCTTTTGTTGTAACGTTAGATCCAATGCACTCCATGAGAGACGAAGACCTTCTTCCACTTGGCGATAAGCACGATCTCTCAAATCTTTTGCCTTATTCAGTTGGTAAGCCGCGGCTTCCGAGTTAGCACTGTCGGTACCACCGTTATACAAGTTATATCGCATTCTTAACATTGCGAGCGTTTCTTGACTAGAGCCTTCATCACCGCCCGCGTCGTCACGCCATGATTGAGATGCTTCAAAGGAGAAAGTAGGGTAATTCACCCCTTTAGATTGCTTGTATTGAAAGTGCGCGGCATCAACATCTGCAGACGCCACTTTTATGACCGGGTGATTGTCCAGAGCATCAATAATGGCATCTGTTAATGATAAGGGAATCATTGCAATATCGGCTCTCGGGTATATTAGTCCGAGTGGTTCTTGACCAACCACTCGTCTAAATTGGGTGTGAGTATCGATCAAATTATTCTGTGCGGCCAATAAGTTACCGTGAGCTTTTGCTATCCTTGCTTCAACTTGTGATACATCGGCGGTTGATCCGATACCTGAAACAGCGCGCTTTTTGATGTCTTTATAGATTTTTTTATGCACAGCTAGGTTGCTTTCCGAGAGGGCTAAAATCTCTGTTGCTTTTACTGCATCTAAATAGATTTGGGTAACTTCTAGCGCTTTGTCTTCGGCATCTGCTATCAATTGCAAACGAACCGATTCGGCTTCTGCTGCTGTACGATCCATATCGTTTAGAGTCGATGATCCATCCCACAGTAGTTGAGTTAGGGATAGGGTTGCTTCCTTTCTGGTGAGGTCGGTGTCGGGGCCATTGTTGGGGGCGGGATTTATCCCTTCATAACCAATCCCCGCATCTAGGTCGATACTGGGTCTGTAAGCTCCGCCAGCGGCATCATTTCGACTTCGTACACTCACATATTCGTTAAAGATACTTTTTATCTCAGGGTTTGTTGCTAGCGTGATAGCAACAGCCTGCTCCAAAGTTTGGGCTGAAACGGGTGTGATGGCTATGCAGCAGCTTAAAACTGACAACTTAAACAATCTCAAAGTAGTTCTCCTTCCACTTATAGTCGCTTTCTCAAGGATAAGAGCAATGAGTGATAAATGATTAACCTTGTTAAACGAAGCTTAGGACATATGTTAGGAAAATGAGAAATTTGTTGTTTTTTTTTCAACGTAAGTCGCTATTGCGATTGATTAATTTAAACCGCATCAAATTTCCACACGATTAATGAGTTGATTGTCAATAGCGTAGCGACTAGATTTACTGTAGGAAATAGCCACAGCGCAGAGTGGGATTGGTTCGCGTTTGGCATGTTCTGGGCAGAAGTGGGAATATGGATATGGGAAATATCAACCTTAATATACTCGGTCTTGCTAGCGGGAGTGTAGTACTCGACGCTCAGGGTCAAGTTAGACGTTTGTCTTTGGGCGAACAACCAACTGCTAGCGACGTCATTATCAGCGTGGGGACGAGCGAAGAGAGTTTGCCAAGTGTATCTGCACGTTTTGTCGATAACCAGGGACAACAAAATGTGCTAGAGACTGATGATGCGATCGCTCAAGTTCAGCGTGCAATTGAAGAAGGGTTTGATCCGACGGAATTAGGAGAAGAATTTGATACTGCAGCGGGTGAGCAAGGATCAAGCTTGACCAACAGCGGTAGGATTGAACGTACGGGAGCTGAAACTCAAGCTGCCACAAATTTTGAAACTGACGGGTTCGAGTCTCAAGGATTGTCCGAAACTCAAAGCCTTGCTCTTTTTGATATCATCGCTTTTGCGCTTATTTCTGGTGAAGCGAACGTTATTGAGTTTGAGCTAGATGAACCCATTGAAACTGGAGGCGCTTTAACGAGTGATGATCCGGATGTTACTTTCGTCGCCAAGGATGTGGAAGGAGAGAATGGATTGGGAACCTTTGTCGTCAACGAGGATGGAACGTGGGCCTTTGTTGCCAACAGTCCGTTTGATGAACTTGCCAGCGGTGAACAAATTCAAGATACGACGACAGTACAAACTTCCGATGGAGGCGAACAAGTCATCACAGTCACGATAATTGGTACTGATGATGCAGCTGTCGCGACTGATGACTCGGGCAGTGTAACTGAGGACGTTGATGTAGATGAAGTCACCAATCAATTAGTGACGTCTGGTCAGATCGTGATTACAGATATAGACAATGACACACCTACCTTTTCAGATGACGGCGAGTTTAACCTGATAGGTTCAACAAACGACTCACAGCTGGGCGTATTGAGCATCGCCCCCGATGGTGCTTGGACTTACGTAGTCAACAACGATGATGTTCAGTACTTAGATGACGATGAATTCGTTACTGAGGTTTATACCGTGACGGCCAGTGACGGTACTACGAGTGAAGTGACCATTACTATTAACGGTGCCGACGACCCCTCGGATATAACCGTAGGTGAAGGTGATTCAGACACTGGTGAAGTGACTGAGGATGTCGACGTTGCTCCTGAGAGTAACGACTTGATGGCGACGGGAACATTGACGATCACCGATGTTGATGCCAATGATGTCGCGGCTTTTGAGCCCAATGGAACGTTTAATCCAGAAGGCTCAACCAATGAGACCGCGTTGGGTATGTTGACGATTACCGACGATGGCGAATGGACGTATGTCGTAGATAACGATGATGTTCAATATCTTGATGACGATGAGTTTGTCACCGAGGTTTACACGGTTACTGCGATTGACGGAACCACAAGTGAAGTGACCATCACCATCAACGGTGCCGATGATCCGTCTGAGATCACCGTTGGTGAAGGGGACTCTGACACGGGAGAGGTGACGGAAGATGTCGATGTCGATCCGGAGAGTAATGACTTGATGGCGACGGGAACACTGACGATTACTGATGTCGACACGAGTGACATGCCCGCCTTTAAACCTAATGGTGTGTTTACCCCTATTGGGTCTACTTATGCACTTGCTTTGGGTATGTTAACGATTACTCCAGAGGGTGCATGGAGCTATGTCGTTGATAACGATGCGGTTCAATACTTGAATGATGATGACACGGTTATTGAAAGATATGTGGTAACCGCGATTGATGGTGTAGAGCATGTTATCGAGATAACAATCAATGGTGTCAATGACGCGCCTCAAGCGACCAGCTTTACGGTCGTCAATGATGAAGACGCGATCATACCTATCCTCTTCGATTCTGAAGATGGCGGCATGCCAGATTACATCTCGGATATAGAAGATGACCATGACGACATTCCACTTAATATTCGAATCGAAAGTTTGCCAACCAACGGCAGCCTTTTGTATACCGACGAAAATGGCGTCACGAGAGAAATTGTACAGTCTGATGTTGATAGCGGTGAGTTGTTTGTTCCGAACAATATCAGTTTTGTCGCTGGGTCTGGAGAGATGTTTGAAATGGGCTTTAGTGGTGATCCGGAGGATATGCCAGAGCTTGTTGATGGTTTCTATAATTGGGGGGTAGCAGTTTCACCAACAGAGAGGCTTATTACGCTCAATAACGGCAATACAATTACAGTAACGATTGAAGACAACAATAATAAACCGTTGAAACAGTATCAAGGTGAACAATCTCATGTTGGTTTTGGGATAGGGGATACCGATGGTAGAGGTATGAACAAGCAGGAGACCTTGATCCTCGACTTTACCAATAATCCATTAGAGATTGTTGATTTTGGTTTAGACGGTTTGGGTGGCTCATTTAACACTGATAGTAATGTTTATGTTGAAGTGCTCTATACCTTTGCTGATGGCACGACTCAGACTGAGCAATATCAAAAAGATCCAGGGGATACTGGGAATAGCCAAATTCTGTATGATTTTAGTTATTCATCACCAGACAATCCGATTGTTGGGATGGCGCTGTCATCGACAGGGGGCAGTTGGGAGTTACGCTATGTTCAAGGTAACGAGGCGGTAACTGAAGACCCGCAGTTTGATTATGTCGCGGTCGACTCTAATGGTGCAGAAAGCACGGTAGAGACGGTCACCATCGATATCGAAGATCCGCAGCAATACAACGTTATTAGTGCGGCGAGTAAT
Source organism: Vibrio minamisatsumaniensis (assembly GCF_050337445.1). Taxonomy (NCBI): domain Bacteria; kingdom Pseudomonadati; phylum Pseudomonadota; class Gammaproteobacteria; order Vibrionales; family Vibrionaceae; genus Vibrio; species Vibrio minamisatsumaniensis. Next base: position 19,789 of record NZ_JAKJSY010000057.1, read on the forward strand.
GACCCCTTGTATGCCGAGTCCGGTAACGATCTGTTTATTGGTGACAGCGGAGATAACATTTTCATTTGGCTAGACTCTGCGCTCGATAATAGCACCGATATTGTTAAAGATTTTGAGCTTTACGTGAATAGTTCTGGGGATCTCATTGATCTCAGTGATTTGCTCGAAGACCCTCAAGATGAGACTCAAATGGCAGCGTTACTTGATTCGATAGAGGTCACTGTCGATGGAGAAGATATTTCGTTGTCGATTCCAATCAATGGAGGGGATGATGTCCAAACTATCGTTGTTGAGGGGATTGCAACCGAACTGGGTGGTTCGATTGACCTAGGTAATGACCTGGCTGTGCTGGGAGAACTGATCAAAAATGATGCTGCTTAAGTAGATAACGTGAACGGTTCTAATGCCTACGTAAGAAAAGCCCACATCTGGACTGGCCCTCAATGGTTGGACAACCAATTCTTGGGGGCTTTTTTTGTGGCGAGATTTAGGCAAAGAAAAGGTATCGGAATCACGGATAAAAAAAAAGCCCAAACCAATTCGGTTTGGGCGGATACAAGTATAGGAGTTAACAAGGAAAATGCAGTGGTGAGAGAGCAGGGAAGAGACAAGTTTGACGGCCTGTTAAACTTCGAAATACTCTGCTTTCTACTTAATTTATGACTCTCCATTTCTATTTCAGTTCCAATAAAATTCATTAATTTTTCGTTTTTTTGTAAACACTCATTGATTCAATTGGTTAGCACCAAATTCACCTGACTGGTACGACCAATCTGCGAAAATGTGATGTTGCTTTCTTGTTAAATAAATGTGTCAATAGTATATTTCAAACAGTTGTTTAATACGAGTGATTGAAATGGCACCGAGAAGCACCACCAAAGACAAAATCTTAGACGTGGCTGAAAGTTTATTTGCTGAGCACGGTTTTAATGACACCTCATTACGTACTATTACGAGTAAAGCCAATGTCAACTTAGCTTCAGTGAACTATCACTTCGGTGATAAGAAGACTCTGGTTCGTGCAGTACTCAATCGATACTTAGAAGCATTCATGCCGGCACTTCAAGATGCCTTAGTGAACTTAAACTTAAATGAAACGTATTCTATGAGTGACGTGTTTGAGTCTTTAAGGCAACCGCTAAGAGCACTGAATGATGTTAGACCCAATGGTACGAGTCGCTTCATGTTGCTTATTGGTCGTGGTTATACCGATGTACAAGGTCACTTGCGTTGGTTCATCACTACTCGTTATAGCGAAGTACTTTCTCTGTTTACGACGTCCGTAATCAAAGCGAATCCAAGTCTCACTCAAGAACAGTTATTTTGGCGATTACACTTCACCCTAGGGGCTTGTGTATTCACCATGGCATCCAGTCAAGCTCTGGTCGAAATTGCAGAGAGTGACTATGACAGAAAGATAGAAGCCAAGGCTGTGGTCGATATTCTTATCCCATATTTAGCCGCTGGCATGTCAGCTGAAGAATAAAACAATAAAAAGCGAAACATTCACAACCAATATAGTGAACAAAAGGATCTGAACTATGAGCTCTCTACGACAAAAATGGGTAAGTGACCCAGCTTTTAAACTCTTTAAAAAAGTACTACCGCCACTATCAAGCACCGAGAAAGAAGCGATGGAAGCGGGTAGCGTGTGGTGGGATGGAGAGCTGTTTTCTGGTAAACCAGATTTTTCTAAGCTGCATCAATATCCGAAACCTCAGCTGACGACCGAAGAGCAATCGTTCATGGATAATGAACTTGAAACTCTGCTCGCGATGCTTGATGACCACAAAATTGTCAAAGAAGACCGAGATCTTCCAAAGGAAGTTTGGGATTTTTTACGCAAAGAACGTTTCTTCTCGCTCATTATTGCGAAAGAGTACGGCGGTCGTGAATTCTCAGCGCATGCAAACTCTACCATCGTAACCAAGATTGCGACGCGTAGTATCAGTACCGCAGTGTCGGTTATGGTTCCAAACTCTCTTGGCCCGGGTGAGTTACTGTCTCACTATGGTACGCAAGATCAAAAAGACTATTGGCTGCCTCGTTTAGCTGACGGTACTGATATCCCATGTTTTGCGCTAACTGGCCCAGAAGCCGGTTCTGATGCGGGTGGTATTCCTGATGTCGGTACGGTGTGTATGGGGATGCATGAAGGCAAAGAGACACTAGGTATTAAGCTTAACTGGAACAAGCGTTACATCACGTTAGCGCCCGTAGCAACGGTATTGGGGTTGGCCTTCAAACTGCACGATCCAGAACATTTGCTGGGTGGTAAAGAAGACATTGGTATTACTTGTGCGCTTATCCCTGCAAACCATGAAGGTGTTGTGATTGGTGAGCGTCATGATCCACTTGGTCTTGCATTTATGAATGGTCCTACACGTGGCCACGACGTATTTATTCCTATGGAGTGGCTAATCGGTGGCGCAGATTACGCAGGTAAAGGCTGGCGTATGCTGGTGGAATGTCTGTCTGCAGGCCGTGGTATCTCATTACCAGCACTGGGTACGGCTATGGGCCACCTAACAGCGAAAACAACGGGAGCGTACGCTTACGTTCGTAAGCAATTCGGCATGTCGATAGGTAAATTTGAAGGTGTTGCTGAGAGCCTAGGCCGTATTGGTGGCTTAACGTATCTACTAGAAGCGACTCGCACATTGACGACGACATCGTTAGATATGAAAGAGAAGCCGGGAATCATCACCGCTATCGCTAAATACCACATGACAGAGATGGCGCGTACTATTCTCAATGACTCAATGGATATCCATTCAGGTCGTGCAATCCAAGATGGTCCGATGAACTATTTGGCTGCGCCTTACCTCGGTATCCCGGTTGCAATTACAGTCGAAGGTGCGAACATTCTGACCCGTAACCTGATGATCTTTGGTCAAGGTGCGACACGTTGTCACCCATACGTGTTAAGTGAAATGGAAGCAGCAGCAAACCCAGATGAGAAGCAAGGAGCGAAAGATTTTGATAACTTGTTATTCAAGCACATTTCTCATGCTACTAAGAACACATTCGGCGCGTTCGGTGCGGCACTAACAGGTTCTAAGTTCATTAAAGCCGACATGAGTGGCCCGACAAAACCTTACTACCAAGATCTTACTCGTTTGAGTCGTGGTCTTGCAGTAAGTGCGGATTTTGCAATGCTAACGCTAGGCGGTGAGTTGAAACGGAAAGAGCTTATTTCTGCTCGTTTGGGGGATGGCTTAAGTTACCTGTATATGGCGTCTGCTGCGCTTAAGAAATATGAAGACGAAGGTCGTCAGCACGCTGACTTAGACTACGTACACTACGCCGTTCAACACTGTTTCTATCACGCGGCCAAATCGCTACAAGAAGCGTACAGAAACTTCCCAAATAAGATGGTAGGGAAAGTACTGAAAGGGCTAGTCTTCCCTGTTGGTAACCACTTCGAGAAACCAAGTGATAACCTAACGGTACAGTTGGCTGAAAGCTTGATGACTCCCGGGGCGCACCGTGAGCGTCTGACGCATCTTTGCTATATTGGCAAGGAAGAGGATGATAGTGTTGGCCTGATGGAGAACGCATTCAATGCGATGTACAGCATTAAACCGCTAGAGCGTAAGATCTTTAAAGCGGTGAAAGAGGGTAAAGTCGCGCGTAAAGGCTTGTTAGCTGATAAACTGGCTCAAGCGCTTGCTACTGATGTGCTGACACAAGAAGAAGTCGACCAAATTATGGCTGCTGATAAACTGCGCTACGCAGCGATTCAAGTTGACCACTTCAGTCATGACTATAGTGAAACTTTGACGCGAAAAGAGTTAAAACCTAAGCTAAATAGCGTTGCTTAGATAAATCGTTTATAAAGGGCACCTAATCAGGTGCCTTTTTCGTTTTTGGCGTTCAGTCACAAAAGATATGTTAATAAATGGTGGCTGAGTCAGCAAATATCAGTTTAGTGCTCCAACCACTTGCGTTTTCACCATATTTTTACAGAAATTAGATGCCATTTGCGTACGAAACTTTTATCCTTACCCTGATTTTTTAAGGAAGTTGAATATGATCATCAAACCTCGAATTCGCGGATTCATCTGTACGACAACACATCCAGTCGGTTGTGAAGCTAATGTAAAAGAACAAATTGCTTACACAAAAGCTCAAGGCCCAATCGCAAACGCACCTAAACGTGTCCTCGTTGTTGGCTCTTCAAGTGGCTACGGCTTGTCTTCACGTATTGCGGCTGCATTTGGTGGCGGCGCTTCAACGATCGGTGTTTTCTTTGAGAAAGCCGGTACTGAGAAAAAGCCGGGCACAGCTGGCTTTTACAACTCAGCAGCGTTCGACAAGCTAGCAAAAGAAGAAGGCCTGTATTCAAAAAGCCTGAACGGTGATGCTTTCTCTAACGAAGCAAAACAGAAAACGATTGACTTGATCAAAGAAGATCTAGGTCAAATCGATATGGTTGTGTACTCACTGGCGTCTCCAGTGCGTAAAATGCCAGAGACTGGCGAAGTGATTCGCTCTGCTCTAAAACCAATCGGTGAAACATACACATCAACCGCTGTTGATACCAACAAAGACTTGATCATTGAAGCAAGTGTTGAGCCTGCGTCTGAACAAGAGATCAAAGACACTGTGACGGTCATGGGCGGTGAAGATTGGGAACTTTGGATTAACGCTCTATCTGAGGCCGGCGTTTTAGCTGACGGTTGTAAGACTGTTGCTTACAGCTACATCGGTACGGAACTAACGTGGCCAATCTACTGGGATGGCGCACTAGGAAAAGCGAAGATGGATCTAGACCGTGCAGCATCAGCGCTTAACGAGAAACTAGGCCAAACTGGCGGTACTGCAAATGTGGCGGTTCTTAAGTCTGTTGTGACTCAAGCAAGCTCTGCAATCCCTGTTATGCCTCTTTACATCGCTATGGTGTTCAAGAAGATGCGTGAAGAAGGCATTCACGAAGGTTGTATGGAACAGATCTTCCGCATGTTTAGCCAACGTCTATACAAAGAAGATGGCAGCGCAGCAGAGGTTGATGAAGTGAACCGCCTACGTCTAGATGACTTAGAACTTCGCGAAGACATTCAGGATCACTGTCGTAACCTATGGCCTCAAATCACAACTGAAAACCTAAAAGAACTGACGGACTACGTAGAGTACAAAGAAGAGTTCTTAAAGCTATTCGGTTTCGGTGTTGAAGGGGTTGATTACGACGCTGAGGTTAACCCTGCCGTTGAATTTGATGTGGTTGATATCTAATTCGAACGATTGAATAAAAATGAATTAGGCGCTCATTGAGCGCCTATTTTTTTGCCTGTCGTTTGAGAAAAGAAGTATAAAGCTACGTGATGAGATAGAAGACTACCGGGTAATAAAAATGCACGAGTCCAAAGGTGGACTCGTGCATTCGAAATATCAAAGCAAGTTCTGCTTAAGCGTGGTTGAAACTAACCGATAATAATGATGAAGGTTCCGGCTAAGGTCATCAAGATATTGGCTATCGCATAAGTGCCAGCGTAACCGAGAGCTGGAATCGTTGAGCGAGCGTGGTCATTTACGATGTCCATCGCAGGAGCACAGGTTCGTGCGCCAATGATCGCACCAAATAATAGAGCACGGTTCATCTTCAGCACATAAGCGCCCACTAAATAAGCGAAGATAACGGGTAAAACACTTACAACTAGAGCAATACCGATCACCTGTGGGCCCACTTGGGTTATGTGTTCAAACATTTTGCCGCCGGCGCTTAAGCCAATGCCGACCATGAAGAACATTAAACCGAGGTCTTTGACCATGTTCAATGCACCTTGAGGAACGTAACCAAAGGTCGGGTGGTTGGCTCGTAAGAAGCCAAGCATGATCCCCGACAACAGAAGGCCAACAGCATTACCTAAACCAAATGAAACTTGACCGAATGTCATGGTGATCAAACCAAATAAAATACCCAGAATGAAGAAGCTACAGAACGCCATCAAGTCTGCCATTTGGCTGTGGATCGAGATGAAACCAATTTTTTCAGCTAAACCATGAACTCGGCTCTTTTCGCCACTGACTTGCAGTACATCTCCTTTAGAAAGCACGATGTTTAAGTCCATCGGCATCTCTATTTGAGCTCTTACTACACGGTTAAGGAAACAACCATACTCAGAAAGGTTTAAGTCTGAGAGGCGCTTACCTGCGATACTGTCGCTCTTAACGACGATCTCTTCTTCCACAATGCGTAGATCGAGAAGGTTGCGGTCAAAAACTTCTTTACCGTTACGGAAACTTGGGTCAAGACGTGCGTGACTGTCTGGAAAACCGACTAAAGCAATCTCGTCACCTTCTTGCAGAATCGCATCACCATCGGGGTGGGCAAGAATGCCGTTACGACGAATACGTTCAATGTAACAACCAGTTTGGCGATAGATCCCTAATTCACGCAAGTTCTTACCGTCGGTCCAAGAGATAAGTTCTTGACCCACACGATAAGCTCGGATGATTGGAAGATAGACCTTACGTTGCCCTGATGCTCCAAGCCCTCGTTCTTGAGCAATTTGCTCTGCTGAGTCATGCAAGTTGACCTTTTGAAGCTTTGGAATAAGGCGGGCAAACAGAATCATACTGATTAAGCCAACTAAGTAAGCCATGGCATAGCCAACAGAGAGGTTTTCGATGATCTGGCCTAAATCCATATTTCTAGGTAATTCAGCAAGCCCAGAGTTAAGCGCATCTTGAGCGCCAACCAATATTGGTGTTGCCGTTAACGCCCCTGCCATCATGCCTGCGGATAAGCCAAATCCTAACCCAAGATAGTGACTACTGAAATAAGTCAAAGCGGTAGCAGTAGAAAGAACCACAAGGCTAAGAATAAGATAGTGCTTGCCGTCTCTGAAGAAAATGCCGAAGAAGTTTGGCCCAGCTTCAATACCGACACAGTAGATAAACAGCATAAAGCCTATAGTGAGACCATCTGCATTAAAAGAGAAGCCAAGGTGGCCCATTATAAGGGAAGTAATCAGAACACCGATTGAGTTACCCAGTTGGAGGCTACCGAAACGAATTTTACCAATGGCTAAACCAATCGATAAAACAACAAAGATAAGAAGGATAGGATTTTGCTCTAGCAGTAAAACAACGTCGATATTCACAGTGGTCGCTCAATAATTGGCGTGAAACACAGGGTAAGTTTGGGAGGTGAATTGTATCTAAATATAAATAAATTATAAGCGATATTTTGCTAATTTACTTGATTTTAACCTTATTCTTATTCCACATGAAAATGGGTCATAAAAAAAGCTCGCTATCGTGAGCGAGCTTTCTATCAATCGTACACTCTAACACCTAAATGGGTTAGCGATTTAAGGCCTAAGCCTCGATTCTAATTTGAGAAATCCTAGTTTAGTCGAACAGCCCTAGGTTCTCTTTTGCGTATGCTTCAAACTCAGTGCAACCACCGATGTGATCTTGATCGATGAAGATTTGTGGTACTGTGTCTACAGGCTTACCTACCGTTTTCTCTAGGTCAGCTTTGCTGATGCCTTCAGCGTGAATATCAACGTAACGGTAGTTGAAGTCATCGCGTTTCGCTTTAAGAGTTTCAGCATGCTCTTTTGCACGAACACAGAATGGGCAACCAGGGCGACCAAAAATAACTACAAACATTTCATTTCTCCTAAATACGGGATGAGGCTCGTTAACTCGATTAGGTTAACTATTCTTTAGTGAATGCCACTCAACATTTCATAAAACCAACTATGCCTCAATGCCATGGGGAAATAAAGATGGAATTGCCTCTTAATACAATAGGTTTGGTCTATCAGAGCAAATTATAGTCACACAGAGGTGCCGGTTGTTTTCTCGTGCTTCTTTAATTTGAGACACCATATAGACAATAGTGCTGAAGTGGTGGGGTTCAAGATCTTACGGTGAAATTAAGCTTCCGATTATTCACTCTCTATCGCTGATAATCACGTTCTTGAAAGCGTATTCGTTGAGCCGCTCATTTTCTAAATACAAAAAAACGGAGCGTAGGGCTCCGTTTGTTATTCAACTCGTGTCTCGTTTACATCTTACCAAGATTAGAACTGAGAATATTTCTCGTAACGTGAATCACGAAGTGACTCTTTCACACGCTTTAGATTTTCTCTGAAACCAGAACCACGACGCAGAGTAAAGCCAGTCGCTAACACATCAATAACGGTCATTTGAACCACGCGACTTGCCATAGGCATATACACGTCAGTGTCTTCTGGTACATCTAGAGATATTGAGAGAGAGCTTGCTTTATCTAGTGGTGAATCCTTTGCGGTGATAGCGATAACAGTAGCACCATTTTCACGAGCTAAGTTCGCAATCTCAACTTGGCTTTTGGTTCGGCCAGTATGAGAGATTAGAACGATAACATCGTTGTCACTGCAGTTAATACAGCTCATTCGTTGCATCACAATATCTTCAAAACACGAGATTGGGATGTTAAAACGAATAAATTTGTTTTGAGCGTCTTTTGCTACTGCAGAAGATGCGCCTAAACCAAAGAACGAAATGCGTTTAGCTTGAGTCAGTAAATCAACAGCTCGATTTACTTGCATAGCGTCTAGACTGTTTTTCGCAACGTCCAGACAAGCCATCGTTGATTCGAAAATCTTATGGGTATAAGCATCAGGGCCATCATCTTCTTCAACATTACGGTTAACGTAAGGAGTACCGTTGGCCAAACTTTGAGCCAAATGAAGTTTGAAGTCTGGGAAGCCCTTCGTGTCTAAACGACGACAGAAGCGGTTAACGGTAGGTTCACTTACGTCAGCCATTTTGGCTAGAGTCGCAATACTAGAATGAATGGCAGTTTGAGGCGAAGCCATGATGACTTCGGCTACCTTACGCTCAGACTTGCTGAAATTTTCCAGATTTTTTTGTATTTTTTCTAATGTATTCATAGTGTTCACAAGGGTATAGAGAACAACTTGCTAGTTAATATCTTTTGACCAGGGGGTATGGCTGAAACAAATATCAGTAAAACATGACTCAAGGTATTCTTTGCCATGTAAATACCGTTGCTTCAAATAGATATCAAGCTAACTAGCACCATAGAGTTAGTATAAACCTAACATACTCTTTACTAATACAAAAACAGGGCATGAATGCTTAAGAACATGACAAACTTCAACAAAATTTTGGAAAACTACAGAACTGGAAGAGGTTTTGTTCAAAAAGAAGGCAAATTGAGTGTGAACTGACAGCTTAGTTACATCAAAAAGAAAGAAATTTTCAATTTGATGCAACTAAAGTTGAATGGTTAGGCATTGATTTTCTCGACCAGTTGCGTGATTTTACTCATCAGATTTGGTGCAAGAGTTGAGATTTCACGCTGCTCTTCAAGTACAGAAGAAAGAATGTCATTGCCCGTTAATGGGTTTGCTAACACCACACGGAAAACGATGATTGGTTGTTGTGTCCAAACTTCAGGATTCAAACGAGTTCGTGAAACAAAAGAGCGCCCCGTTTCGCGTTGTTTTTTTTGAATGAATTTGGTGAGCTCGTTCAACAGTTCATTAAGCTCTACACGATCTTTCATGTTGGCTTTCAAAAGAGCGGCTTTAACTGGCTCGGGAACGTAGCGGTAAGTTAACAGACAAAGCTCAGGTTCTGAGACCAGCTCAAAATCACGTTGTCGTTTAATCAGATCAGCAAAATAGCGCGCTTTGTTGATGCTTTGGTCAATCAGCAGTTCATAGCCTGGACGGCTGATAATATGCATAGAGGCATAAACAAGCATGGCCATGCCGGAACGAGAGCCTTCTAAAGTGTGACTACCCAAATCTTTAGAACCCTTACGCAAAATATATTGAGCGTGATGTTCGATGGCTGTCATCGCATCTGGATTTTTAAACAAAACCATGCCCGCACCCATAGGGATATAAAGCTGTTTATGCGCATCAATCGTGACAGAGTCGGCGAGCTCAATACCATCGAGTAGGTGACGGTGGTTGTTCGACATCAGCGTTGCGCCGCCCCAAGCGGCATCCACATGGAAGTGACAATCTGACTCGGCACATATTTTAGCAATATCCTTTAGTGGATCGATATTACCCGTTTCTGTTGTACCAGCCACGCCAATAACTGCGAAAGGTTTGATCTTGTTCTGTTTAAGTTGGTCTATCTTAAGTCGCAGATCGTCGGTGCAAATGCGGTTGTTATTATCTGTTTTAACCGATACGAGGCCGTCTTGACCTATTCCAAGTACATCAGCGGCTTTTTTTAGAGAGTAGTGGCCACGTTCAGAGACTAAGATGGCAAGGCCTTCATAGTCATAGTGCTTCATGGCTTTAAATAACCCTTCTTTCTCGACGCCTTTAAATGACCCTTGTGCTTTGAGTGCGTTGTTACGTGCGACCCAAAGTGCGGTGATATTTGCAATGGTACCGCCAGAACAAAATGCACCTAAAGAGTGATTTGCGCTGTGCATCCAACGCGAATAAAACGCGTCGTTATCTTGATAAATCAAGCGGTGAAGCATACCTAGGACTTGACGTTCTAGTGGGGTGAAGGCTTTCGATGTCTCGATTTTTACTAGATTTTGATTCAACGCAATCATAATTTTAGAGAGCGGCATCAAGAAATATGGAAGGGCAGACGTCATATGACCAATAAAGCTTGGCGATGATGTATGTACCGAATGAGATACGAGAGAATCGAGAAGATGCTCAGTATGTTTAGAAACAAACTCAGGCTGCTCGGGGATATGAGCATTTGAAAAATCTTTCTCAATGTCACGAAGCGGCTTTTCTTCAGCCACAATGTGTTCACGTAAGAATTGATTTAGGTTTCGTGAAAGTTTGTCTTCAATTTGAGTGAGTGTTGAATCTGGGCCTTCAGGTACCGTGAAGATACGTAAAAGACTGTCGAAGCTAACATCTGCTGTTTTTTGTTCCGTAACCATAGCAAGCGAGTTATTTTTTTTTATTGACGCGAGCGAGACAATCTAAACGAAAACGGGAACAATGTCCCGTCTTAATTACGAAATCCGACGTCTCAAATGACCTAACAAATGAGGGGCTATTGGCATTTGATCGCTTCAAGTTTCGTCATCGACTGGTTGTAGCGTTGCAACGCTGTGTCGATTTGCTTCGGATGACTGAGTAGTTCTGCAAAGGCTGAACGTAGCTCATAGTTTTGTTCATGAGGTGTTGATTGACGGTCGTCAAACGTTGTTTTTGCTATTTTGCCAAGCTCGTCATCTCGTATTGAGAGCACTTTAATATCGTGTTGTTCTAGTTGTAACCAACCTTCTATCGGCTGCTCAGTGGCCACCTTACTCGGATCGTTGACGAGGTAGTAATGTACCGCTGCACGGTTGAGTTCAAAGTGATGCTTGCGACCTTCTAGAAACCACTCACTGACCTCTGTTAACTGCGGGTATTGCTGAGAGGTTAAAGTTGCAAGATCGGCATACCAATCTAAAGAAGCGTCGATGTATGCATCGTATTTTTTCGCTTGGCATTGATTGATTTCTGACATTGAATCTGCAGCAAAAGAGAAAGTAGAGGTTGAAGCTAGCAGCAATGCGACGCAAAGGCGTTTCATAGTGGTTCCTTTTGTAAGTTTATTCTTTTTAGAATGTTGTCGTTACAGAGTACCGTGAGCATTATTTGTTGAGCAATGACACTGACTGTTTTTGTGCTTAGGTAACTGTCTTTGTATCGTAGGTGTAGTGTTCGCGATTCATTCTAATCTAAAACAATCAACATTCCTGCGATCTAGTTAGCAAGAGATATAAAGAACAGCATCAAGATAGGAACCAGCAAACTTAATATAAAGCCACTGACAATGGCGATAGGGACGCATCGAACGCCGCCCGTAGTTTGGATGACGGGTAAGGTGAAGTCCATGGCTGTCGCGCCAGCATAACCAATCGAGGTGCATGGGTAGCGACGAATAAGGATTGGAATCAGCACTAAGGCCACCAACTCTCTAAGCAACTCTAGCATGAATGATGCACCGCCATAAACCGGTCCGAAAGCGTCCCCCATTAAGATTCCAGACAGTGAATACCAGCCAAACCCTGAAGACATCGCCAAGGCTTTGAACATCGAAATATCAAGTATATAAGCGGCGAGCACACCACCTAACATAGAAGTGATGATAATGGTGACTGCGATAACCATGCCGTGTTTGTTGAGTAAGATCTGACGAAGTGTCAGGCCGCTATTACGCAGTTGAATGCCGATAAAGAACAGCAGAATAAACAGGATCCACCCGCTTGCGGTATCAACCCAATCAAGGCTGATAGGCAGTATTAGACCAGCAATAAGACCAGACCCCACCACAAAGATCAGTTTGGCTGACTCCATTGCCATCGAAGAGAGTGGCAGCTTCTTTTGGCTACGGTCCGTTTTGAGTGGCAGTAGTTTATCGATTGTAGGAAGCGCGATTAGGTTACAAGCGCTTAAACAGACAAAGAAGGTGACGGTATAGAAAAGGATTGTCTGCAAATTACTGCTTAGGTTATCCAGTGCTGCTAAACTTAACCCCATCAGTGATAGAATTACGTAGATCAATCGCGACGTCGAACGGTTAATCAATTCCAGTGTCTGACTGTTTGACACAGAAAAAAGATACCCCACGACAAGTGGCGAAAATATAAAGATCATCCCTGTAAACATGCTTTCTCCATTGCATTTACTTCATGTTTTACTTATTGAGCAATTTAACGGTGACTTAGAAGCCGCTCGCGCTGATCACGTCGTTAAGTTTTGAGTTAAAGTCATGTTCACTCAAGTTACTTAATTGATAAAGGACTTCGGCACCCGTCACATTGAGTTCAACTTCGTGATCATCGATATTCTCGTCGTTATTTCTAAATAGGAGTAGGTGGTTTGCTATTCGTGCAATGTCTAAATAAGACACTTCGCGTTGCTCTTTTCTATTGATGGTATTGCTGCACACATCGATGAAGTCGCTATCGAAACCCCAACGATTGAGTACCAATTTACTGGTTGCAGAACATTGGCCCTGGAAGATTTGTAAGGCGATATCGTGGTCCAAATAATTGCCGTTTTTGGTATAGAGGTGGTATTCATTAACCAAACAGAACAGACCAATGTCAGCCAATAATCCCACGAGCAAAGACTTTTCGTGCTCAAGGTAGCGATACTCAATAGGGGAGAGCTCTTTGAAGCTGTTAGTCACCAGCACCATAGTAGCGCCAAGCCTTCTTGATACCGATGCACTTTGAGCTAATAACTGATTACACTCTTTGTTAAGGTCGATAGAATACTTGAGTTGCTCAATTGCTTGAGCCGTTACGATGTCGCGCACTCTTGATATACCAAGACGTGATACTGCCGTCATAACATCTACACAGGTAATGTTGCATCGATTAAAGACAACAGAGTTCGCAATACGAATCACGATAGCGGTAAGGCCTGGGTCCTCCAGTAAGCAATCTGCAATTTCGGCAATCCCTGTTGAATCTAAGGGACACAGCTTTTGAATTTTTAGAACAACCTCAGGAATGGGAGGAAGTGTAATTTTTCCTGCTGAGATAGAATGCCCAACAAGTTGAGCAAACTCTGATTCTAGACCCTTCAGGAGGAGAGCCTTATTTTGTGGTAGCCAGAAAAACGATAAATGATTCATATAAAAAGTAAAAACATGTATGTGTAGGCATTTTAC
>NZ_JAKJSY010000058.1:0-33243 GCF_050337445.1 Vibrio minamisatsumaniensis
GTTGAAGATGGGCATTTATCTATCGACAACAACCGAGCAGAGCGCGCAATCAAATCGCTGGTCATTGGCAGAAAAAATTGGTTATTCTCGACGAATCCGCTTGGTGCTGATGCGAGTGCTTTGCTGTATAGCATCATCGAGACGGCGAAAGCGAACGGACTGATACTCTACGATTACATGGTCAAATGTATGAAAGAACTGGCAAAGCCAGAGCCTGATATTAACTCTCTTCTGCCTTGGAACGTCTCACACTGAAATTAAAACGCCCCGTGGGATTATGGGGCGCATACAAAAAACGAGCCACTTGGGCTCGCTTTTCATTATCTGATTTTCTTAGAATCTATTACAGAAGTTCTACCGACTGTTGAGCAATCACGAATTCTTCGTTGGTTGGGACAACCATTGCAACAGCGCCTAACATTTCTGACTTAGCGATGATGCCTTCAGCACCAAAGCGAGCCGCCTCGTTACCTGCGACATCTTCAACAAAACCAAGGATCTTAAGGCTGTTTAGAATTTCACGACGAATTGGTAAAGCGTTCTCGCCGATACCACCAGTAAAGATAATGCCGTCTAAAGAATCTAGCGTTGCAAGGTAAGAAGCAACGTATTTAGCTACGCGGTATGTGAACACTTCGAAAGCGAGCTTAGCGCCTTCATGGCCCTCTTCCATTGCTTCTAAAATGCCACGAGCATCGCTCGTAAGACCAGACACGCCTAGGAAGCCAGACTCCTTGTTAAGAGAGTTGAAGACTTGCTCTTGTGACCAACCTTTCTTAAGAAGGTATTCGATAATACCGGGGTCTAGGTCACCACAACGTGTACCCATCATTAGGCCAGAAAGTGGTGTAAAGCCCATAGAAGTATCGACACTGTTCCCATCTTTGATAGCACATACCGATGCGCCGTTACCTAGGTGAACAGAAATGAAACTAGACTTTTCAACCGGTTTGTTTAGCATTTTCGCAGCTTCACGGCTTACGAAGTAGTGGCTCGTACCGTGGAAGCCGTAACGACGAACACCGAAATCTGTGTAAAGTTCTTTAGCGATTGCACCAGTAAATGCACGCTGTGGCATTGTTTGGTGGAAAGCCGTATCAAATACAGCGAACTGAGGCAGAGAAGGGAAAGCTTCAATCGCAGCACGGATACCAATAGCACCTGCTGGGTTATGAAGTGGAGCAAGATCAGATAGGCTTTCAATCTCGTTGGTTACTTCTTCAGTAATGCGAACGGTTTGAGTGAATTTCTCGCCGCCGTGAACAATACGATGACCGATAGCCACAATATCAGCCGTGAAGCCAAGAGCTTCCATTAGGCCAACCAATTTGCCAATAGCAACTTTGTGATGGCTATCTTCACCTTGAATGGCAATTTCAGTTTTTTCACCTTGATATTTCCAGCTCATACGAGCATCTTCAAGACCAAAACATTCCCCTAGACCACTTAATACTGCCTCACCAGAAACAGAATCGATTACAGCAAATTTTAGGGATGAACTACCCGAGTTAATAACCAGAACAAACGAATTAGACATTGGATATGGTTCCTGTTTCTTTACGAATTGGATGAAATTTTAGTTAAACCCATTATTCAATAATTTTTGAATGTTTCAACTTTTGTTTTGCAAAAGTCGCCAAATGAACACTATTAAGTTGATCTTCGTCATCATTTTATTTATTTCGAGAGATAAATTAAAAAAAAGTTGAGTAATAATACAATAAATTGATAAAGCAAACGACTGCGCTCACTCTTTCAGTCAATTTAAATGCTTCAAATACCCCTAAAGTTATGAGCAATGAACAACAGCATAAAGATGCCTGTTTGACTGCGTATGCCCAATAATTCGGTAACACACCAAAAAAGAGTAGTGTTCTGGGTATAAAAAAACCGAGCATTATGCTCGGCTTCTAAATACTTTGTTCAAGCTAAAGGTTGATTAACCTTCGCTGCGCTCTGGACGACGACCGCGGTTGCCGCCATTACCAGCTGCTGCGTTGCCATGGCCACGTTCACCACGGAAGTTACCACGGTGATCACCACCACGGTTACGGTCAAAGCGACGTTCACCATCACGTCCGCCAGCAGCGTTACCATCGCGAGCACCGTCACGGTTGCCACGGTATCCACCACGACCGCCTTCACGGTTACCACCTTCGCGGTTGCCACCTTCACGGTTACCACGGTAGCCGCCGCCATCACGACCGCCGCCGCCACGACGAGGCTCACGGAAGTCGTTGAAATCAACCACTACAGCGCCAGCTTCTTTTTGACGAATGCGAAGTTTGCTTAGCTTACCAGCCGTTTCAGAGTTCATTGCTTTTGGCAGTTGAACGTAAGTCGAACCTTGGTCTAGCTTGATAGCACCGATAGAACCTTTAGTTAGGCCAAGTTCGTTTGCTAGTGCACCAACGATGTCTTTAA
This sequence comes from Vibrio minamisatsumaniensis, assembly GCF_050337445.1. Taxonomy (NCBI): domain Bacteria; kingdom Pseudomonadati; phylum Pseudomonadota; class Gammaproteobacteria; order Vibrionales; family Vibrionaceae; genus Vibrio; species Vibrio minamisatsumaniensis. The sequence goes on from NZ_JAKJSY010000058.1 coordinate 2,425, forward strand.
CCTGAACGCCTTGCTCACGGCCAACTTGTAGTTGGTACGTATCCCAATCTTGAGTATTGAAGTTACGACCACCACCGTCACGGCCGTTGTCACGATCTTCACGACGCTCTTTGCGACGGTTCTTATCACGCTCAATAGCCGCGATCATTGGGTCTTCGCCAACGTAGAATAGTGGGCTCTTACCTTGCTGACGCTTAAGAAGCATTGCAGCTAGAGTAGCAGCATCAACGTCTAGAGACTCTTGAAGAGTAGAGATAAGACCTGCAAAGTTTTCTAGTGCTTTACTCTCTTTCTCAGTTTCAAGTTCAGCACCAAGCTTAGCAACGCGTGCAGCAGCAACTTGGTCACGTAGAGGAAGTTGGATTTCTTCCATCGATGACTTAGTTACGCGCTCGATTGTGCGAAGCATGCGAATTTGGTTAGTGCGAACGAGTAGGATCGCTTTACCTTTACGTCCAGCACGGCCAGTACGACCAATACGGTGGATGTAAGATTCAACATCGAATGGGATGTCGTAGTTAAATACGTGAGTGATACGTGGAACATCGAGGCCACGTGCTACAACGTCAGTTGCAACTAGGATATCGATAACACCTTGTTTGATGTGATCAACAGTGCGCTCACGTAGAGACTGAGGAATATCACCGTGCAATGCAGCAGCTTTGAAGCCACGTGCAGATAGCCAATCAGCGAGACGTTCAGTGTCTTGACGAGTACGTACGAATACGATAGACGCGTCAGTTTCTTCAGTTTCAAGAAGACGAGACATTGCTTCGTCTTTCTCTACGCCTTTAACAACCCAGTAATTCTGCGCGACTTTGTCCACTGTGTGGTTAGTACCAGCAACGTCAACTCGAGCCGGGTTACGTAGGTAACGGTCAACAATAGTCTTAACCATTGGAGGCATAGTTGCAGAGAAAAGTACACGCTGTGCAGATTCTGGCGCTTGCTCAAGAATCCAAGTAACATCATCTACAAAGCCCATTTTTAGCATTTCATCTGCTTCATCAAGAACAAATGTATGTGCTTCATCTAGGTGTAGACGGTCACGAGTCAGTAAGTCTTTAACACGACCTGGAGTACCTACAACAATGTGAGCGCCGCGGCTTAGAGCACGCATTTGGTCAACAATTGAAGCACCACCGTAGATTTCAAGAACTTTAAGACCGTTAATGTCACGACCTAAGTTTTTGATTTCCGCAGCAACTTGAATCGCTAGCTCACGAGTAGGAGCCATGATGATTGCTTGTGGTTTGTGTTGGTTCAGGTTGATTTTGTTAAGTAAAGGCAGAGAGAATGCGGCTGTTTTACCAGTACCAGTCTGTGCTTTACCTAGTGCGTCACGGCCTTCAAGTAGAAGAGGAATTGCTGCTGCTTGGATTGGAGTCGGAGAAACGAAACCCATACTATCAAGAGCTGAAAGAATGTTATCGTTTAGGGCTAATTCATTGAATTGAATTACAGATTCGGACATTGGGATCCCACTATATATAAAAAAACAAAAGGTCCCGGGAGCTCTACCAATTCCAATACTGATCCAATCAGATACTGATTCCATTCAGAGTTACGAAGCAGTAATAAAACACTTCAAGCCATTAGGGACGTCTAAGGGAGGCGGATTATTCCCTAAATGCATAAAAAAAGCCAGAAAAAATTGAAATACATCACATATTTTCCGGTTTTATATCAAATCTGACCATCATTTGGTCAAAACTTGATGAATATCTCTTCACCGTTGATCATTTCAATCAAATAAGTGGGTAATTAATTTAAGTCCACTTCGGCTTTAAGTAGTAATCGGCCCTCGCAATGATTATAGTGTGCTCAATTGTTCTCGTTAGATAAAAGTAAGATGTTTCAAGATAATCCTCTACTCGCTCAGCTCAAGCAGCAAATCCAAGAAACACTCCCTAAAAAGGAAGGCACTATCAAAGCCACTGAAAAAGGCTTTGGTTTTCTCGAAGTTGATAGCAAAACAAGCTTCTTTATCCCGCCTCCGTACATGAAGAAATGTGTACATGGTGACAAGGTCATTGCCATCATTCGTACGGAGAAAGATCGTGAAGTGGCCGAACCAGAGGAATTGGTTGAACAAGGTCTTACTCGCTTCATCGCCCGAGTTAAACTTTTCAAAGGTCGACTGAACGTTGTCCCTGATCATCCGCAATTGAAAAAGCTGCAACTTAAAGCGAAAGCAAAGAAGGGCCTAAACCCAGAAACGCTTAAAGAAGGTGACTGGGTCGTTGCTCATATCGTTCAGCACCCATTAAAAGGTGACAATGGCTTCTTAGCTCAGATCTCTGAGAAAATCACAGACGCTGACGACAAAATTGCCCCTTGGTGGGTAACGCTGGCACAAAACGACCTACCAAACAGCGAACCTGAAGGCATCGACAACTGGCGAATCAACGACGACGCCGATCTTGAACGTGTAGACATGACAAACATCCCTTTCGTGACTATCGATGGCGAAAGCACAAAAGATATGGATGATGCGCTTTACGCGAAGAAGAAAGAGAACGGTGACTTTGAGCTGACTATCGCGATTGCGGATCCAACAGCTTACATCTCTCCAGATGATTCGATGGATAAAGTGGCGCGCGAGCGTGGTTTCACAATTTATCTTCCAGGTCGTAACATCCCAATGTTACCTCGCGACCTTGCTGACAACCTATGTTCACTGATCGAGAACGAAGTTCGCCCTGCACTTTGCTGCACAGTAACGGTATCTAAAGACGGCGTTATCGGTGATGACATTCACTTCTTCGCTGCAAACATCAAATCTCATGCTCGTCTTGCTTATGACAACGTATCAGACTGGCTAGAAACAGGGGCATCAGAGAAATGGCAACCATCAGAAGAGATTGCTGCCATTGTTTCTGATCTTCACCAGTTCGCTCAAGCACGCTCAGCATGGCGCTCAGCAAACGCTGTTGTGTTCCCAGATCGCCCTGACTACCGTTTTCAACTTAGCGAAGATAACGATGTTGTCGCTATCCACGCTGACATGCGTCGTAGCGCAAACAAGCTGGTTGAAGAAGCCATGATCAGCGCGAACATCTGTGCGGGCCGAGTACTAAAAGAGAGCTTCAACCAAGGTGTGTTTAACTGCCACTCTGGTTTCAAGGCTGAGAAAGTCTCTGATGTTCTTGAACTGGTAAATCCGCAAGCGGAAACGCCGTTCACTGAAGAACAAATCGTTTCTCTAGAAGGTTTTGCGACTCTACGTCGTTGGTTAGGTTCTTTAGACAACAGCTACTACGACAACCGTATTCGTAAGTTCCAAGCGTACAGCGAGATCAGCAATGAGCCTGCACCACACTACGCGATGGGGTTAGATATTTACGCAACTTGGACTTCTCCAATTCGTAAATACGGCGATATGATTAACCACCGTATGCTAAAAGCACACATCCTAGGTAAAGCACCCATTCAAACACCAGATGAAACCATTGGTGATGAACTTGCCCTGCACCGCCGTCACCACGGCATGGCTGAACGTAATGTTGGTGATTGGTTGTATGCTCGCACTCTCGCCAATGCTCCAGCAGAAGAAACTTGTTTCCAAGCTGAGATTTTCGATATTAACCGTGCAGGTATGCGTGTACGTTTACTTGAAAATGGTGCGGCTGCCTTTATCCCAGGCTCTCTCATTGTTGATAATAAAGAAAGAGTAGAGTGCAACGGTGAAATGGGTACTGTTTCTATCGATAAAGAAATGGTATACAAATTGGGGGACGTTTTAGAAGTTGTGCTCTCAGAAGTTAATCAAGAAAACCGTAATTTAGTAGCAAAACCTACTCAAGTATTTGCGGACTTGCCTAGCGAGCCTGAAACGACAAACGGAACCGAAGCTTAAAAGCTCACAAGGTTCAACTCTAAAGGCGCTAATGATTAGCGCCTTTTTTCGAGGTCTCATTCTTAAATAATACTGGAAAATAAGCTCTAAGCATTCAATTTACAACGTTAAAGAAGCACGCTATGTCATTGATCACAGTTACTCATATCAGAAACTTCATCCCAAGAAAACGAGAACGCTATCCAGCCTCTAAAAACGGTATCTTCATCGTATCTAAAGGCCGTATTTCTTTTAATTTACCCGATGGTTCAAAAGCTTCACTGCAAGCGGGTGACTTTACTCTTTACAATTCAAGTCAGCTCAAAGACATCACCATTAACACTGAGTATGGTGAGTTTAGTGCCACCTATTTAGATTTTGATTTGTCTATTTTCCAAACCTTTATGAATCAGTTTGGTGATTTTGAATTAAATCGACAGCCTGATGAACACATTAAATTCAACAAAACTGACATTGAGATACATCAGTTAAAAGAACTTATCCTATCTTTGGCGAATTCATCAACTCAAAATAACTATGCTCTCACTCAATTAAGCCTAGGCCTGCTATCCCTTATGGTCGAGCAATACCCGGCTTTATTGTTGACGATAGCTCAAGCTTCAAATCTGACGGTGACACAGAAAGTCATCCATTACATCGATCATAGCATCGAAAACAGTATCTCATTGGATACGTTAGCCCGTTATATGAGGATGTCTCCCGCTACGCTTAAACGTCGTTTGTCCGCTGAAGACCTATCATTTTCAAACCTATTGAAAATTAAGCGCATTGCGCACGCTGCAACTCTACTCAGAGCATCAAACAAATCGATTACTCAAATCGCTTATGAGTCCGGTTTTAAAAGTGCCGCACACTTCAGTACCGCCTTTAAAGCGTATCACGGTCAGACACCGAAAGACTTTCGTGCATTAATCGAAAAAAATCGACGGAAACGTATCAAGTCGTAAATATAAAAAATATAGCTTGCTCGCGATATATTCGTTTGAAACTTCTGAAAAGGAATTCACTTTGGCTTAAAACCACCAGTATAAGTTAAAGTGACCGGATCATGACCAGAAGTACGATTTAGGATCTTTTTCTATCTCAGTCAGAATAGCGTCAAGATCCTTCGATTGAGGTAGGTAAGGATAAGGTCCCCAATTTACTGAGTCACATTCCGCCTGTTCACCAACGGGCACCATCACTAACCAACAAGATAACGACTCATCAAAGGTTACATAGGCAATCTCATTGGTATAATGACTGTGTGAAGAGTCGAGTAGATAATGCGCCTGAGAAAACAGTACACCGCCCTTGTACACTTCAAACAAGGATTTGCCTAGCTCAACCGGTAAACTGCGATTACGGCAAGTACAGAGCCTTTCAGCCCCGCTTAAAAGACGATTCAGTTCAATATGAGTAACAGACATAACACCCCTTGTAACTTCTTAGCATCTCTCTCAGTCGTGAGTGCGTTTAACTAGCTTAGGACTCAACCCACATTTTAGCTAACTCGCGCCAACAAAATACCGGCCTTGCTCCCAGAAACATCCCCGCCTATTCCAAAGGTGCATTACTTTAAAACACCAACCACATCGTGCTTTTAGAATTTCACAAAAATGTCATGTAACCGACCTATGATATTCGACAAATGTCATCAATTTGGAATTATCTATGTTACGAGTCGCACTTATCTCTCTTTTATCCTTACCCCTCTTTTCCCAAACTGCTTTTGCACAACAAACCAGCATTTCGGGGTCGACCTCTGTAGCACGAGTGATGGATGTATTAGCAGAAGAGTACAATAAGACTCACCCTGACAATTATGTTGCAGTCCAAGGCATAGGTTCTACAGCCGGTATTACTATGGTGGATAAAGGTGTGTCTGATATCGGTATGAGTTCACGCTACTTAACCAACCGTGAACAGAACGAAAAATTGAAGGTATTTCCAATCGCCTTTGATGGTCTAGCCGTCATTATTAACCGTTCAAACGGTGTTAATAACGTTACCCGCGAACAACTGTTCGATATCTACAAAGGCAAGATCGCAAACTGGAAAGACATTGGTGGTGCAGATCAACCTATCGCAGTGGTCACTCGTGAAGCGTCTTCAGGATCCCGTTATAGCTTCGAAAGCTTGCTTGGCTTAACGAAGATCATTAACGATCGTCTGGTGTCTGATATCAACCCAAATAACTTGGTGGTGAACAGCAACAGCATGGTCAAAACAATTGTAAACCACAACCCACATGCGATTGGTTTTATCTCTGTTGGTTCTATCGATCGTTCAATCAAAGCCCTCACCTTTGAAGGCATCGAGCCTACATCAAAGAACATTGCCAACCACAGCTATGATTTAGCTCGCCCATTCCTACTGCTATACAAAATCGATACTGTTTCTCGCGAGACTCAAGATTTCATCAAGTTCGTCAAGTCAAAGCCGGCACAAGAACTTATCGAAGAGTATGGCTACACTCCTATAAAGTAAGCGATAAGCGGTCAACGCTTGCGGTCGGATAGAACACAAATAAAAAGAGAGAGCATTAGGCTCTCTCTTTTTAGGTATCGAGTATAGGTCGATTAGAAGTGCAGTTGAATGACCGAAACAATCACAGCCCCAGGGCGACGAACCCCTTCGATTTCGACACGAATTTCACGCTCAATCTCTAAGCCTTTTTTAATTGGCGTAACTTTTATCAGTGTACTCTTAGCACGGACGTTACTGCCTGATTTCACCGGATATGGGAAACGTACTTGGTTAAGACCAATATTCACAACCATCTTAGCGGTCGGGAATTGAGATTTATCCGGATCGACACTGTCAGTCAATCGAGGAAGCAGAGATAAGGTCAAAAAACCATGGGCGATGGTTGTTTTGAACGGAGAGTCGGTCTCTGCCTTCGAAGGTTCAGTATGAATCCACTGCATATCTTCAGTCACTAAGCCGAACTGATTAATACGTTCTTGACTTACATTGATCCAATCACCAGTATGAATCACTTCACCAATTTGTTCATTAAGCTCATCAAACACACGTTGTGCTTCCGGCTTTAGAAGGATCGGTTGTTCAATTGGCATATCAGGAGCATCTTCATTTACCGCAGGTATATGGTGATCACGAACCCACGCGAAAAAATGGCTATTTTGAGTACGATTTAGAAAATCGCCCCAGTAATCTTTAAGAGCTGGAGACATCCATTGCATAAACTCTGAGTGTTGCGAAGACACGCCTTCGCCTCGATGTTTAAATAAATCAATGACTCTCATAAGAACCTCAATGCGTAATAAATTTCAATGTAACACGTTAATTTTGAAACACTTCACATTATTGTGCAAACCTTTTCGAGCATACACACGTTAGCTGAACCCCAATAACTCGTTTAAAAACAAAACGTTATCAATAAAACATCATTTTATTACAAACCTAAAATTAGACTTTTAGCTCCATCAAAAAATAAACATTTGGTTATATGTATTGTTTTATTGATTCCCTATTGAAATATAAAAGGCTTAGAACAATACCAAGCCTTTATTATAAACGGTCAGTTTACTTAGCATTGATGCGCTTTACTCATCATCGAGAGGAATCAACTTCGTGTTACCACCGTGTGCCTTTTCACGCTTGCGTTGCACGAAAGCATAGAAACCGGGAATTAAGAACGTACCCGCCAGTAATACACATAACAGACCACCGATCAGTGAAATACCCAACGAGTTCTGACTCACGTGACCCGCACCCGCAGCAAAAATAAGCGGGAAGATACCTAAGATAAACGACCAAGACGTCATGTTCACAGCGCGGAAACGCAGTGTTCCCCCCTTCACAGCGGCATCTTCGATTGATGTGTCTTTTTCTTCACGTTCAACTTTCGCGAACTCCACAATCAAGATGGCGTTCTTTGCGGCTAAGGCTATCAAGAGCACTAAACCAATTTGTGCATAGAGGTTCAACGGTGTCCCTGTCAGGTTCAAGGCTAAAAAGGAACCGAGAGTCGCAACGGGTACCACTAAGATAATGGCAATGGGTATGGTCCAGCTTTCGTACTGAGCGACCATAAACAGATAGATGAAGATCAATGCCAATGCAAAAGCGAAAATGGCTTGGTTGCCAGCAAGAACTTCTTGATATGCCATACCGGTCCATTCGTACTGATAACCCTGAGGCAATACATCTGCCGCCACCCGTTCCATAGCCGCAATCGCATCACCACTTGAGTAACCCGGAGCGGGTTGCCCTTGGATCACGGCACTTCGGTACATGTTGTAGCGCCATGCTACATCCGGTTCGAAGATCTGGTCGTACGTAACTAAGGTACTTAATGGGATCATCTCACCATTAGACGAACGAACGTGGAATCGTTGTAGGTCATCCATGCTACTACGGTGTTCACTGTCAGCTTGCATGGTTACGCGGAAATTCTTACCAAACATGGTGAAATCATTCACGTAGAGTGAACCTAGGTTACCTTGTAGCGTTTGGAAGATTTTCGACAACGGAATACCAAGTTGTTGCGCTTTCTCACGGTCAATGTCGACATAGTAATGCGGTACATTGGCACGGAAGGTACTGAATGTGTGTGAAATCTCTGGCTGTTTCGTGGCCTCAGCAATCACGTCATTCATAACCATCGCTAAATCAGTACGGCTACGACCTAATGTGTCTTCAAGAACAAATTCGAAACCAGAAGCCGCGCCCATACCTGGCACCGCAGGTGGTCCCATAGCAAAGACGATAGCTTGAGGCAGTTCCGTTGCTGCTCGACCATTAATACGCTGCGAGATCGCTTGAGCTGAATGCTCTCCCTTTAACGCATTACGCATATCCCAATCGTGAAGTTTAATGAAAAGCGACGCACCATTCGACGCGGAAGCGCCCGTCATGAATGCATAACCATTAACCAGTGTTACGCCATCAACCCCAGGCTCTTGCTCAACCATTTCAAGCAATTGCTCAGTGACCTCTTCTGTACGGGACAAAGACGCCGCATCGGGCAATTGAACATTCACCAGCAAAATCCCTTTATCTTCTTGAGGAACGAATGCCGTTGACGTTGTCTTGGTGAAGTAAGTAACAGCCGCCAGTGCCACCACAAAGAAGGTAAACAGCAAAGCTCCCTTTTTCACGAGGAAACCTGCAATTTGACCGTATTTATTGGTGACTGATTCAAGACCACGGTTAAACGCTTGATACCAACGCGCCGTATTTCCACCACCTTGCTTGAGAACCAGTGAACACAATGCTGGGGAAAGTGTTAATGCGTTAATCGACGAGATAACCACCGCGATACAGATAGTCAGAGCGAACTGACGATACATGATTCCCGTGATACCTGGTAGCATTGCCACTGGGATGAATACCGCTAACAGAACCAAGGTTGAAGTAACGATCGGACCGGTCACTTCTTTCATCGCAATAAGGGTGGCTTTACGCGGTGAAATGGTTGGATCTTTGGCCATCGTAGTATCGACGTTCTCAATAACCAAGATCGCATCATCAACTACGATACCAATCGCCAATATCAAACCAAACAAGGTTACGGTGTTGATCGTAAACCCTGTCATTTGCATTACCGCGAAAGTACCAATCAAAGAGACTGGTATCGCCACTACAGGAATCAAGGTTGCACGAGCACTGCCCAAAAACAGGTATGTCACCGCGATAACCAATAAAATGGCTTCAATTAATGTTTTGACGACGCCTTTGATCGACTCTGCTACAAATAATGTGGTGTCATAACTGGCCTCATAAGCGACGCCTTCAGGGAAGTTTTTGCTCAAATTGTCGAGCATTGCCATGACCGCTTTACCACTTTCCAGCGCGTTCGCATCTGATTGAAGTGACAGTGTTACGATTGAAGCATCTTGACCACGGTATTTACCATTGCCGTCGTAGAACTTTTTACCGAGCTCGACGCGTGCAACGTCTTTTAAGTAAACCGTTGAACCATCTTGATTAGCGCGAAGGACAACATTTTCAAACTCCTCAGCCGTTTCGAGTCGACCTTTGGTGACTAAGTTGAACTGTACCTCTTGTGGATTAGCGTATGGCGCAGCACCAATACGACCTGCCGCGACTTGAACATTCTGCTCTGCCAATGCTCCGTACACATCTGATGTGGTTAAGTTAAGCGTTGCCATTTTCTCCGGGTCTAACCAAACACGCATCGAGTACTCACCGCCACCCAACACGTTTACTTCACTGATCCCCGACACACGTGCTAATTGGTCTTTAATGTTCAAGTTTACATAGTTGATCAGGAATTGATCGTCATACTCACCGTTTGGCGAATAGAAGTTCAATACCATCAACAGGTCCGGAGAACGCTTCTTAACCGTTACACCCACCATTCTTACTTCTTGTGGAAGCTTCGATTCAATTTGAGCAACGCGGTTCTGGACGTTGACCTGAGCCATATCTGGATCCGTACCAACATCAAAGGTGACATTAAGGTTGTATGAACCATCGTTTGCACTTTTAGAAGACATATAAATCATATCTTCAACGCCGTTAACCGAAGTCTCTATGGGGTCGGCTATCGCCTGTTCTACCACTTCCGCACTTGCCCCCGTGTAGAATGCAGAAACACTGACAGAAGGCGGACTTATTTTTGGATATTCAGCGACTGGCAAAATAGCGAGAGAAATCGCGCCTGCCAGCGTTAATATGATGGAAATAACAAGGGCAAACTTAGGCCTTTGAATAAAGAAACGACTTAACATAAATAGTTCCCTTATTCCGCTTGTTCAGCAGAAGGTTGAATACGAACAGACATACCATTACGGACACGCTGTAGGCCTTGAGTGATGACCACGTCGTTTTTCTCTAGGCCAGAATGAACAATCACCCCCTCTTCAACCTGTCGACCCATTTGGATGTTTCTACGCTCAGCAACTGGTGTGGTATCACCTTCGACTAACACCATCACAAAATCACCTTCTAAATCGGTTTGAACGGCACGGCGAGGAATCGTCACAACATCTATTGCTTTTTTATCACGCAGATTTACGCGTACGTGTTGGCCAGGCAAAAGTTGTTGTGCAGGGTTATCGACAATCGCGCGCATCGCGATCGTACCAGTATTGAGATTGATACGATTGCCTAAGAAATCCAGCTGACCTAGGTGCTCGAAAACCTCACCGTTTTCCAACACAATCTCAACATCAACGCGATCAGAGCTACTGCTGCCATCGCCTTCAATACGATCCATACCCAACTCTATACGCTCACGCTCGCTGATGCTGAACGATGCATGAATGGGATCTAAGCTAACCAAAGTAGTCAGTACTCCTGAGGAGGGTGAAACGAGGTCCCCTTGACTGACTTTGGTGTCGCTAATTCTCCCAGAAAAAGGCGCGATAATTTGGGTGTGAGAAAGTTGAACATTCGCGGCATTAAGCTGAGCTTGGCTAGCTTCAAGCTGAGCTTGAGAACCTAATAAATTTGCCGTTAAAGCATCAAATTCCGATTGAGAAATACTGCCTTTAGGAAGGAGGTTTTTACCACGATTGAAGTCAAGCTCTGCTTTTTTAAGGTTCGCATTCGCTTGAGCAACCGATGCTTTTGCACTGGCGACTTGAGCTTCAAATGGCGATGGTTCAATCGAATAGAGCAGCTGGCCCTTCTCGACCATTTGTCCCTCTTTGAAATGGCGGCTTTGTAAGTAGCCCGAAACCTGCGCCGTGATCGCCGTATCTTCAACCGCTTCAATACGACCGATGTACGACTTACTTTGCTGGTGAGAAATAACGCTAACATCCTGTACAGCTACGAGAGGTAATGGCGCTTGCTTGGCATTGTGGGCATCTTGCCCACATCCAGCAAGAAAAAGAGAGCTTGCAAGAGCCGTAAGGATTAACTTTTTACGCATGGTTATACCGTCACTAATAAGAATTTGAACAGTATGAAAGTTACGTAACACCCATGCCTAAAATGTCCGAGGAATATCAATTGTTATTTGGAATATGTATCAGTGTGTAACAGGCAACCCGATGCTTATAATGCGATTACAAATAAGCAACAATTTTAATCCAAAACCCTTTCAACACTTTGATCAACTAGGTATATTAACGCACATCCTGTATCTTGTTAGATAAGCATTCATATTTAATTACTTAAGGTAATTCACATGATTTCAAAATGGGCTAAACGTTTTTATCAAATGGCTGAGCTAGTTGGCTCTTGGAGTAAAGATCCATCAACACAAGTTGGTGCTGTCATAACCAAGCATAACCGCATCGTTTCAGTCGGGTTTAATGGTTACCCTCATGGCGTATCAGACAGTGCCGATACCGATGATCGTGAAATGAAGTATCTCAAAACACTGCATGCTGAAGAGAATGCCATTCTGTTCGCTAAACGTGATTTAGATAGCTGTGAAATCTGGGTGACTCATTTTCCTTGTCCAAACTGCGCAGCCAAGATAATTCAAACGGGTATCTCTGCTGTCCACTGCCCAGAGCAAAGTGAAGACTTCTTGTCTCGTTGGGGAGATAAAATCAAAGTAAGCCAAGATATGTTTGAACAAGCAGGCGTACACATTGATTGGCTACCACTTGCCGAATTAGACTGAGCCCTCCCCCCTAGATTTACCGAACAAAAAAGCCGAGAGTCGATCCTATCGCTCTCGGCTTTCTGCTTTCTGCTTTCTGCTTTCTAAAATGAAATCATATAAGTGAATACAAGCATTATTAATGCCGCTGGTTGATAACAAAAACAAGCAAATTAACTGACGGCTGGGAATTCCAGCGCGTAGGCTTCCATAAACGCTTTCCGAATATCTTGCTCTAAATGAACCGCTTTTTCTGTTGGGCAAAAAATCATAAAGTGGACCTCTTGCTCACCCGTTGAGCTGCTCGTGATGTGGATATGAGGCTCAGGCCCCGGAAGGTCTACACCTGCATGCTTTTCAATCACACTGTTATAACGGCGTGCAACATCAATAAATTCGTCACAATGTTCTTCAATTTTAATGTTCAGTCCCGGCAACATTGGATATAGGTTAACGAATTCTTTTACGATCACGGTAAAGCTGTGATAAACATAACGCTTCATGAAATTCAGGTTTTTCACCGGGTAAGTAAAAAACATACTGTTGGGCAGCGTCGCCGTTTTACCCGTGAAATGATATTGCCCATGATAAAGGTCAATCTCCTGAATAACCGTCGCCATCAAATTATGCTCAATAACCTCTCCGCTTATTTTGCCTACCTCAATCCAATCACCGATTCGAAATGAACGAGAACTCGCTCGTTGAATTGAACCGGTAAAGCACAAGATGATCTCTTTTGAAGCAACGACTATCGCGACAGCAATGGCCGTCACAGACAGGGCAAACTCGCTTATTTCCGATTTCCACAAAACGAACATCGTAAATACGATCACGGCAAAGGTACCGTTCTTAGTGCGTGACATCCAATTCCGTTGATCTTCGCTCAGGAAAGCAACATCACCTCGGATCTGAGATAATGTGATGCGTCGGATGATCAAAATAATACCGATGATCAGAGCACTGAAAATAAACTTATGCGCGAGCAGGAAATCTATTACTTGCCACATCTTTTCCATTACTTATTCCTTTCGCTTTGAGACGATTAGCTTTACAAAAAAACAGCCACAAACGGCGTTATGGACAAACACTCATTTGAGAGCGCTCGATTGCATGCTTATGTTAACTATAGAGATAAGGCTATCATTTTATCTTGGCAGAAGTAATAAATTGACCAAAAGTTTCACACCAAATCACAACCGCATTCAATCGTTCAAAACAGGCAGTGCAGTAACACCCAGCCCAAAAACAACAACACCCACGGCTAAGTGGGTGCAAAATTATACTGATTGTTTGATCGCGAACGCCCTTTGCTTAACGAGAGTACTATTGAATACTCTCAACAATATCAAGAGAGTTCGCGTTCTAAGCTGCTATTTTTTGTAGTGAACTGCGGTACGTTGAGACAGCTCAACAATCACTTTAACCGCCTGTTCCATACCTTGAATCGTAATGAACTCATGAATACCGTGGAAGTTATAGCCACCAGTAAAGATATTCGGACATGGTAACCCCATAAACGACAAGCGAGCACCGTCCGTACCACCTCGGATAGGCTTAATCATTGGCTCAACATCGCACTTAATCATCGCTTGCTTAGCCAATTCGATAATATGTTGATGTGGTTCTACCATCTCTTTCATATTGAAGTAGCTGTCAGTCAACACCAACTCAACATGGCCCTTCTCAAGACGCGCATTTAACTCATCCACTTTCTGTTGCATGAATGCTTTACGCGCTTCGACTCCTTCTCGCTCAAAATCACGAATGATGTAGCCTAATTCAGAACGCGCCACGCCCATTTCGGCCGATTTCAAGTGGTAGAAACCTTCATAACCTTCAGTACACTCAGGTGTTTCTTGCGCAGGCATCATCAACTGGAATTGCGCCGCAATGTTCATTGAGTTGACCATTTTACCTTTTGCCGTACCCGGATGAACGTTCACACCATGACAAATAACATCGGCGCTCGTGGCGTTAAAGTTCTCAAATTCCAACTCTCCGACAGGGCCGCCATCAATAGTATACGCCCACTCAGCACCAAATTTTTTCACATCAAACAAGTTCGCGCCACGGCCAATCTCTTCATCTGGCGTAAAGCCGATACAAATGTCACCGTGTTTGATTTCAGGGTTCGCTTTCAGATAAGCAATTGCACTGATGATTTCAGCGATGCCCGCCTTATTATCAGCGCCAAGCAAAGTCGTTCCATCTGTCGTGATCAGATCATGTCCATGTAGGTGATTAAGATCTGGGTATTGGCTCGGGTTCAAGCTCTCACCACTGTCACCTAACTCAATGGTTTGGCCTTGGTAGTTTTTAACAACTTGGGGTTTAACGTTTAAACCAGAAGCATCAGGTGCAGTGTCCATATGTGCGACAAAACCAATGGATGGCACTGGGTAATCAACATTCGACGGCAGCTTTGCCATCAAGTAACCGTTTTGGTCTAGAGAGACATCAGCTAACTCTAATGCGATCAATTCTGCTTTTAAGGCTTCAGCAAACGTGATTTGACCCGGAGAACTTGGGCATTGCTGATTAGAAGGATCGGATTTGGTATCAAAAGTAACGTAATTGAGGAAGCGTTCGACAAGCTTTTCCATAATTCATCTCACCATGGATTGAGTGATTGAGTGACTGACTTAATTATTTATGTAGATAAGTAATTATTTGCTATTGGATTACTTACGTAGAGTCAGTAGCGAGGTTTTTATCTTACGCCCCTAGCCATGTATGTAATTGCTCTAAATCATTATTGTGCGAAATTAGGCAAGCTTCCTATACTAGAAACAGAGGGTTTCGTCAGTTATACCTTGCATCAGGATGATAAACGATGACTTTGTACACATTCTACGCCCTCCACTCTCAGCCTAAAAAAAGTACAAAGTGGATGATGATCACAATTTATCCTTGATGCAGAATCAGTCATACGTTACACGGAGACACAGTTATGACGATCAATAAATATTTTATTTTCTCTCCTCAAGCCTGTGAGGAAACACTTCAGCCCGTATTAACAGACAAAGAAGTTCAAAGACAGGAAGCGCTTAGACATGCGCAGACCCAAGGTGGGTTAGATACAAACGCGACCTCATAACTCAATGAATACCGAGCACAATTAAGACCCTGTCTCGTCCTAAAATACCCCTATAAAATGGCTCTACGCCCTATTCTGTAGAGCTTTTTTATTCTTGATCTATTCTGATCGCCCACGTTTTGACGATTAGAACGTCACTCGTCACTTCTTGTTCATCACTTCTCAACGACGTTTGGCTCATCACTTTTCACAAATGTATTTTCGCCCATGACTCACGCAAGCTTATCGCGCTGAGAAATGATTCACTAAACTCTCTGATGTCATACCTTGTCGCGCCATTTTGTGCTAATAATTCATATTCGTTTTCATTCCTCACTCGCCCGCTTTTCAACACTATAATGCGAGTACCAGAGAACCTAACCACAGGAATCCCGAATTCAATGGAATATTCAAAACTAGGCAGTAGTCAAATTCCCGTTTCCCGTATCTGCCTTGGTAGCATGACTTGGGGGCTACAAAATACGCAACAGCAAGCAGACCAACAGATCGAATACGCATTAAGCTAAGGTATTAACTTTCTTGATACGGCAGAAATGTACGCGGTTCCACCTTCTCCGGAGACCTACGGCAAAACAGAAGCGATTATTGGTAACTGGTTATCGCGTCATCCACAGCGCCGCCAAGAGCTCATTATTGCCAGTAAAATAGCGGGGCCCGGACTACCTTGGGTTCGAGATGGTGGTCCGATTACGGGTGACGCCGTTATCGCCGCCGTTGATGCTTCCTTAAAGCGTTTGCAAACTGACTATATCGACCTTTATCAACTGCACTGGCCGAATCGGACATCTCCACACTTTGGTCAACATTGTCCAAATCACATTCGATTCAGTGACATCGACCGAAAACAGCATGAAGCGGATATGCTGGAGATCCTCCAAGCACTGGCGACCTGCATTAAGGCCGGAAAAATTCGCCATATTGGTCTTTCAGATGACACCACTTGGGGCATTAATACTTACCTTAAGCTAAGTGAGAAGTACGATTTACCGCGTATGGTCTCTATCCAAAATGAATTCAACCTGCTACACGCAAAAGATTGGCCGTATTTGATTGAGAACTGTGTGCACGAAGATGTCGCTTACCTGCCATGGTCGCCTCTGGCTGCGGGCATGCTCAGTGGTAAATACATTGATGGTGCAAGACCGGAAGGCAGTCGTTGGACTTACATGCAACGTAAAGGCATTTTCCGTGACACTGAATCTGCCAATGAAGCGGTTAAAGGCTATGTTGAAGTGGCGAATGCTCACGGGTTCACTCCGAGCCAACTGGCATTGGCATGGTGTAATCAAGTCGATGGTGTGACGTCCACTATCATTGGTGCAACGACGATAGGGCAGCTAAAAGAGAATGTTGCTGCTTTCAGTAAGCCATTATCAAAAGAGGTTCTTACCGATATCAACACGGTTTTTAAGCGCTATCCTGCTCCGTACTAAGCCGTCAATTTACCGGCCTGTTCGGTTGAGCTTAACTTAGGTCAGTCAATCCCATAAGAGCGCGCTATTGAGTGCGCTTTTCTTTTTAAGTGGGGCGCTTTGCTTTTTATGTGGATCGCATTGAGTTATCACGCTTTTGGTTCTCCAGCCTTTGCTCTATAATGCGCGGGCTTATATCTAGGATAAAAACATGATTTCAAAAAACCAATTAAAACTCCTTCGCGCTTTGGGCCAAAAAAAACAACGTAAAGCCCATGGCCTGTTTCTAGTTCAAGGTGAAAAAAACGTTCTTGAGCTGTTCAATAGTGACTTAGTCGTGAAGAACGTCTTTGCTACCGCGGATTTCTTATCTGAAAATCACGCTTCACTGATTGAGTTTGATTGTGTTGAAGCTTCGTTAGACGACCTTACCAAAGCGAGCACTTTGGTGAGTAACAACGCGGCGATTGCGGTTGTTGAGATCCCTGCCGTTAAATTACCAAAAGCAACCGGGCTGATGATCGCACTTGATGGCGTGTCAGACCCAGGTAACCTAGGGACGATTATTCGCGTAGCAGACTGGTATGGCATTAAGCATATCGTTGCCAGCAGCGATTGTGCAGACCCTTATAACCCTAAAACGATCAGCGCGACCATGGGCAGCTTTGGCCGAGTTCAGGTAAGCCAAACAGATTTACCTGCCTACTTAGAGCAAGCGAACCTGCCTGTTTACGGTGCATTCTTAGAAGGCGAAAGTGTCCATAAGACGGCATTTACGGCCAATGGTATTTTACTGATGGGTAGCGAGTCTCACGGTATTCGTGAACATGCGGCTAAGTTCGTAACGGATAAGATCACGATTCCTGCATTCGGTGGTGCCGAATCTTTGAACGTAGCCATGGCGACAGGCATTATTCTCGACAACATGCGTCGTCAGCATAGCTAATCGATTCGAGAGAAACGACTAGCCAGACTTAGCGGGTATTTAAGAGCAAGATTCCCTATCTTGCTCGTCCCTCGCTGTAGGGAATGACGTAAAAAAGAGAATCGAGGCAAAGTTTACTTCAGCCGTCATCCTCAAGAAGGAGGGACGACTGAGTTGGGGATCTTTTTTTGGGAAAGTTTATTTCAAGTAACAGAATTACTTTTCTAGCATTGCCAACTTATCAGACACACCATTCCACTTTTCAGCGTCATCCATCGGGGCTTTGACTTCCGTTTGTACCGGCCAAATCTCAGCAAGCTCTGCATTCACTTCGATAAAGATCTTTTGATCTTCTGGCAGATCATCTTCTTGGAAAATAGCTTGAGCATCACATTCAGGTACACATAACCCACAATCAATACATTCGATTGGGTTGATTACCATGAAATTGGGGCCTTCATGGAACGCATCTGCGGGACACACGGCCACACAGTCTGTGTATTTACATTGAATACAATTATCGCCTACGACAAATGCCATGTTGCTCTGCTCTATAAGTTAGTCAAAATTGAAGAATGGGGATAATACTCATCCCAAGGCAAAATTCAACATCATACGGCGCCAATATGATGTCTATTTGCGCCATGTTTCCAAATTAGTATGACAGATAAATCAATTTCTCGTAAAATGCGCGCCATTGTGAGCTTATCACTTCTTTTCAATTACAGCATTTCAAAAAACGCTGTGTTTAGAAGTGGTCTAGCTAAGACACCTTAAAAACGAGACATCAAAATGATACGTTTAACCGAAATTAAACTCCCACTAGACCATGAAGAGTCGGCGATTCAAGACGCTATTGAAGCGAAACTTGGTATTCACTCTGATCAGGTACTCTCTTTTAATATCTTTAAACGTGGCTACGATGCTCGTAAGAAATCAAAAATCTTACTTATCTACACGCTGGATGTTCTCGTTGAAAACGAAGCTGAGTTGTTAGAGCAATTCATCAGCGATCCGCACGTAAAAGTCACTCCTGACATGGCGTACAAATTCGTTGCTAAAGCTACGGAAAATCAGACTGAACGCCCTGTGGTTATCGGCTTTGGCCCTTGTGGCTTGTTCGCTGGCCTAGTGCTTGCTCAAATGGGCTTTAACCCCATCATCGTTGAGCGTGGTAAAGAAGTTCGTGAACGTACGAAAGATACTTTTGGTTTTTGGCGTAAGCGTACACTGAACCCTGAATCAAACGTTCAGTTTGGTGAAGGCGGCGCGGGTACCTTCTCTGACGGTAAATTGTACAGCCAAGTCAAAGATCCAAAGCACTACGGCCGTAAAGTCATTGAAGAGTTCGTTGCCGCTGGCGCACCAGAAGAAATTCTATACGTAAGCAAGCCGCACATCGGTACCTTTAAACTGGTTACCATGATCGAAAAGATGCGCGCTTCTATCATTGAACTCGGCGGAGAAATCCGTTTCAGCACCCGTGTCGACGACATTCATATGGAAGAGGGTCAAATTACTGGCCTAACGCTTTCTAACGGTGAAGAGATTAAATCTCGTCACGTGGTATTGGCTGTTGGCCACAGTGCGCGTGATACGTTTGAAATGCTGTACGATCGTGGCGTTTACATGGAAGCGAAACCTTTCTCTGTCGGTTTCCGTATCGAACACAAGCAATCGATGATCGATGAAGCTCGTTTCGGTAAGAACGCAGGCAACCCAATCCTAGGGGCTGCGGATTACAAACTCGTTCACCACTGTAAGAATGGCCGCACGGTATACAGCTTCTGTATGTGCCCGGGGGGGACTGTGGTTGCAGCAACCTCTGAAGAAGGCCGCGTAGTAACTAATGGCATGAGCCAATACTCTCGTGCAGAACGTAACGCAAACAGTGCGATCGTTGTCGGTATCGACCCAGAACGTGACTACCCAGGTGACGCACTAGCCGGTATCCGTTTACAACGTGAACTAGAAAGCGGTGCTTATGTTCTTGGTGGTGAAAACTACGATGCTCCAGCACAGAAAATCGGCGACTTTTTGAAAGGCCGCGATCCAAGTGCCATTGGTGAAGTACAACCGTCATTCACACCAGGTATCCACCTGACTGACATTTCAAAAGCACTGCCTGATTTTGCTATCGAAGCGATTCGTGAAGCAATCCCAGCGTTTGATAAAAAAATCAAAGGTTTTGCGACACCTGATGGCCTGTTAACCGGTGTTGAGACACGCACGTCTTCACCTGTTTGCATCAAACGTGGCAAGGACTTCCAAAGCATTAACTTAAAGGGTTTCTACCCTGCTGGTGAGGGTGCAGGCTACGCAGGTGGTATCCTGTCTGCGGGTATCGATGGTATTAAGGCTGCAGAAGCGCTAGCACTATCAATGGTAGAGCAGAACCAAGCAGAGAAGATTGAGATCGCTTAGGCACTTTCGATACTCTAAAGCCCGATAGCGGTCAGCCAAAACTGAAAATCCAGTGTCTTGTCGACACTGGATTTTTTATTGCGCAAAGGCATCTAGAGTTATTAAGTAACGATTTCTCCGCTTACTTACATGTGTCTTTTGACCAGTTCACACCATTATCTGAACATTCAAATCGACTTGTTCCATTCTGGTAATAATAACCTTTAGTCCAGTTCCCTTGAGAATATTTAGACGTTATCGTTTGAGTATAATCAAACGGCGTATTTTCAATGTACGCATACTTATGTCTATTCCAGCTATCAGCACCGTATGAACTATTGTCATCAAAATCTACCGACAGGTAGTCGAGCTCATCAAAGTCGCTACGCGACACGCTATTTAATGAATCTTCTAGATTAACCCACTCAGGGTGTGGCACTTTATTCTCAAAATTAAATTTCGCTTGTACCTGAGTAAACTGGTCTTTGTAATCATCGACAACATCTGCCGTCAAGGTTTGCATGAATCCAACACCAACATTCTGACTTGAACAACTTTCCCAATCAGGTTGTTTAGACCAACCACGGTTCAGCACACCAAAGGTCGCGAGTGAGTTAGGTAAAACTTGTTGCTTGATCGTCTCCTGCACTGAACATGAGTACTCGATTCCATCACTATCCAATGAGAACCAAGCTTGTTTATCATACTCCAAGCCATTTTTCTTTTGGCTATTACGCTCGATATGTTTGTTTATGGCCAGTTCGGTCTGCAGATCAGCTGACACTTCATGTTCAATGACAATCAGTTTGTCAGCGGTCATCACTGTCTTAACTTTATACCACTTATTAATTTCATTCTTCTTGATGTTATCCCAATGCGCCCAGTAATAATCAACATAAGCTTGTTGAGCCTTGGGGTTCTCTTGTTGAATATCTTTGGTCTCTTGATATGACTTTTTGATAGCGGGCATCAATTTCTGCGCCAGTTCATAGAGCTCCGCATTTTGATCTTTAACAAAATCGCCATACAAGTCTTCGACTGCGATGTTGTATCGATTGGCAATTCGGATGTCATGTTCTTTCACATCTTGGATAATGCTATTTTGGGTGTTTACGGCTTGCTTCAACGCGGAACAACTGTTTAAACCACCTTTATATAAATCGGCTTGGATCTGATTCCATAACACGGTCGTAAGTGGTGTCGTCGATTTAATGTCTTGATTAGAACTCACCGTCATGACTGGCGGGAATACCAATTGATAAGGTGTTGTAATCGGCGAGTTAGGACTGTCCGCATCTATTGCACCAACCGGCACGTTCACTACGATGGGTGCATAGTTCATACAGTCAGAATTAGACCCCGTCAAAGACAACTGATAACTGCCCTCATCGTCCGTGATACTACTCGGCTCTCCCTCATCTAACACGCCATTATAATTGATATCTAGAAACGCAGTCGCCCCAGAAATATACCCATCAATGGCGATACCTTGTAAGGTTTTCGTCTGAGGAGCGGGAGTACTGGAACTGCTACCACCGCCTCCCCCGCCACAAGCCGTAAGGCCACCAGCGATAAGTGCGATAGAAATAAGTTTAAGTTTCATTCGATTAAATCCTAATGAAGTACATTGATAAGTAGAGTTGTCACTGAGGGGATGACCAGAAATGACTCTGACAGCCATAGCCGGYCATAATAGTGATTAGTATTAGAAAGAAACACGAAAGGATGCTCGCCGATTCGTGCTTGTTTTCATTTTGACCAGAAACCAAAAGATGGGGAATGGGTTTAAAGTGGATTAATTACTTCTCGCTCGACGCTATCCAAAGCTTATAAAAATCACTATAACCGGTTTGGTTTATCTCGACGCCGTGCACCTCGACACTATTAGCAACCATCTCTTTACCGTGAAATAATGGACAAAGTAACTTCTGTCGATAAAGCGACTGTTCAATCTCTTTCAACTCGTTCATAGGGTTTTCGCTACTCACCGCAACTCGAACTCTCTCGCAATGCGCCTTCATCTCAGCGCTATTGAAAATGAATCGAAGTCCAGATGAAGCAAGTAGCCAATCATAAAGACCATAATCTATTGGTTGCTCGATAACTTCTTCAATGAATAGTAGGTCTGCTGACTCACTCATGGAGCTAGGGTCACTGATGTTGGGAAGTTCAACAACTTCAACCACAACACCAGTCTTGGCAATAGTTTGTTGTAGCCAGTCCGCCATTTCTTGAAGTAAAGGGATCGTCATTTTAGGTCGAGTTAACACAACATTCCCCGTCAAAATAGGAATGAGCTGATTGCTCGCTAATTCGTTGGATGAGAAAGACAAATCATCCACCACTATTTCAGGATCGAACTCTCTACTGCTGGATTTGATAAACAAGACTAAGCTGTCTAGGTCTTCAGGAGTTATGCCTGAGTTTTCTCTGCGATTAACCGCAAGGTACGAAAGTGCATTAATCGTAGTTTCTTCTGCTACGCCAGATTGATTAAAACTCAGGGTGTGATCATTTAAGCCCTCGATGTCGGTGAGCGTTATCTGTTCTAACAAGGCATTTTGAGCAAAGTAACTTCGGTGACGTTTTAGAACCAAGCGATCTTCGCTCCAATCATCTAATGAGAAAGGACCGGTTCCTATATAGGCACTGCGACCACTCGAAAAATAAGTACGCTTAAGACGGTAAATAGACGCGTGTGGACTACTTAATGCATAGAGAAACATAGGGTTTACGTGTGTTAGCTCAATCGTCAGCTGTTTATCACCCACAACTTGAACATCACTTAACTGATCAAATAAAGATTGTACCGGCCCTTCGAGGCTTTTTAACTGCAACAGGCATTGAGCAACATCTTTGGCCGTTAAAGTATCCCCATCATGAAATAACACATTCGGCCTCAACCAAAAATGCACAAAACGCCCCTCCATCTTCCAATGATGCGCAAGGCTCGCTTGAAGGTTCCCCGCACGATCTTGGACGAGTAACGTATTGTAGAGGCTTCTTAAAATATGATGTTCGGCGGTTCGGTATGTTTTAGCTGGCTCAAGGTTATCGACCCATGGATATTGAGTGATCAGTAAGTGGTCATGTTGTTCATTGAACAGACTATGTTTTTCAGTAGCGAGCGTTAGAGCCTTAATGGCCGCATCACCATAACTTTCTAGAAGACGAGGAATAACGTTAAAACACCCTTGCTCTAACTGAAGCGCTAACACTTGTTCTAATGCTTCGGAAAGGCTGACCAAAATTCTGAACTGGCTAAGCTTCCCTCGTCCTTTAGACGGGAGCCAACAAATCCAACGATATTCCGATAAGTATTTAAGGATGATCGAGGTGTTTCTGCGAGAAGTCGATAGCGAGTGTTCGAGAGCATCAATCGTTAGGTGATACTCTTCACCTAATTCATACTTTGCAATAAGCTGCTGAAGTCTACGTAAGTTAGCGTCGTTCAATGGATATCCGAATTAAGCGTCTAGAGGAACGAAAATAGCTGTAACCCAAATGGGAGGTCTATTTACTCGTTCAAAGTTGGAATATGCGATGTGAAAAGGTCGACATAAATAGTATCAAGATCCAACTTAATTTATAAGCGCCGCTTTCAGCAAACAAAATAATCAATGATGTTGAGTACTCGGTAATAACAATATGGGGGTTATGAGTCTTGCTCTGGATTCGTTATTTACTCAGCATTCCTGCCCTATCGTTGTGCTATTGAGCCAGTATTATCCAACTAAAGTGGTGTATGTTACTAGCGGTACACAAGCAACATGGTAGAATGCCGCCATTGATCTTATCCTTGTATAAGATTGTTAAACCTTTCCATCGCTATTTAGCCAAATCATACCGAGAAACTTATGCCATTTTCCAAGCTTGGATTAAGCTCACCTATTGTTAAAGCCGTGACAAAACAAGGCTATGAAAAGCCAACCTCTATTCAAGAAAAAGCAATTCCGATTGTGCTTTCTGGTAAGAACCTTATTGCGGCAGCACAAACAGGTACAGGTAAAACTGCGAGCTTTGTTCTCCCTATCTTAGAAATGCTAAGCAAAGGTGAAACGCAGCGTAAAAAACGTATCCGCGCCGTTATCCTAACGCCAACGCGTGAGCTGGCGGTTCAGGTTGAACAGAACATTACCAAGTACGCGAAATTCCTAAACCTAACATCACTCGCGATGTACGGTGGCGTATCGTACCAACACCAAAAAGACCGCTTGATTGAAGGTGTCGACATTCTGGTGGCAACACCCGGTCGTTTGATCGACATGTACGGTCAGCGCGCTGTTCACTTTGATGAAGTGGAAGTACTGGTTCTGGATGAAGCTGACCGCATGCTCGACATGGGTTTCATTGAAGACATCAACAAGATCATCGCGCGTCTACCACAAGACATCCAAAACCTATTGTTCTCAGCGACGCTTTCAACGCCTGTGCGTGCGCTAGCGAAAAGTGCAATCAGTGAAGCGGAAGAGATTTCTATCGCTAAGACTGATGCATCTAAGCCGAACATTGAGCAATGGTTGGTGACGGTCGATAAAGACCGTAAGTCAGCCCTACTCAGCCACATGATCACCGAAGGTAACTGGGACCAAGCACTTATCTTTATTGAAACTAAGCACGGTGCGGCTAAGTTGGTTACTCAACTTGAAAAGCGTGGTATCCAAGCGGAAGCCTTCCACAGTGGACGTAGCCAAGCCATTCGTGAAAAGATTCTGGCTGATTTCAAGAAAGGTCGTCTAAAATATCTAGTTGCGACAGGGGTTGCTGCTCGTGGTATCGATATCGATAATCTAAGTCGCGTAGTGAACTACGACATCCCATTCCCAGCTGACGACTATGTTCACCGTATTGGTCGTACAGGCCGTGCTGATGCATCTGGCGAAGCGATCTCTTTCCTATCGAAAGATAACTTCAAAAACCTGTGCATTATTGAAAAGCGTCTCGGTCACTTAATTGAACGTCGCGTCGTTGAAGGTTTCGAACCACGCAAAGAAGTACCCATTTCGGTATTGAATTTCGTTCCTAAGAAGAAAAGAGAACAGCAAAAACCTGATTAGTTTCAGCGACAGAAATTCGTTTTAACCAAAACAAAAAATAAGACGAAGCCTAATGCGGCTTCGTTTTGTTCTTTGCAAGATCAATAAAGTTGAGGCAATAAGATGATCACTCCTATCGCAACGAGATTAACCCGCGGCCAAGACCTCAAGCGTGAGATCCAAAGGTTAGTAACCACACACAATATCTCGGCAGGCTCTATCGCATCTTGTGTCGGTTGTGTCTCTCAACTCAATATCCGTTTAGCGAATGCGAACAATACCAAACGATTCCAAGCGCCATTCGAAATAGTCTCTGTAATGGCTACGCTAACCCCAAACCATCAGCATGTTCACCTATCGGTTGCCGATGAGAAGGGTAATGTCATTGGCGGTCATTTGCTGGAAGGGACACTTATCGCCACCACCGCTGAACTGATCGTTCACCGCTACGATACTTTGACCTTCAACAGAGAGCATGACGATTCGACGGGTTACACTGAGCTCACGATCAGCAGCAACACGCAATAAAACAACATCACGCAATAGATCGCCCCATAGCAACACTAAGCGCCCCATATAAAGCGATACAACCAAATAGTATTAGGAAACACGATGGCTCCAAACTCCGCAGACTCCGTTATCGTTCTCGATTTCGAAACCACAGGCTTATCGCCAAACATGGGGGACCGAGCGATTGAAATCGGTGCGGTTAAACTCGTTAACGGCGAAGTCGTCGACACCTTCCAACAACTCATGAACCCTGGATTTCGTGTCAGCGGCTTCATTGAAAGCTACACCGGGATCAGTAACCGCATGTTAAGCACCGCGGCCAGTTGCCGTGAAGTGATGGATGAGTTTGCAGACTTTATCCAAGGCTGCCAACTTGTTGCTCATAATGCGTCATTTGATAAGCGCTTTCTCGATGCGGAATTAGACGCTATTGGCCGCGACTATACCGGAAAGTTTGCTTGCTCAATGTTGATTGCTCGTCGGCTAATCCAAGATGCGCCAACCCATAAACTGGGGGATCTTGTGCGTTTCAAAAATATCGATAACGACGGTACTTTCCACAGGGCATTAGCTGATTCAGAAATGACAGCAAGGTTATGGCTGTTAATGATCGATGAGCTGCAGAGTGACTACGGTATTCAGCAGCCAAGCTTCCAATTGATGCAAAAAATATCGAAGACAGCGAAAGGCTCAATTCCAACACTGCTCAAGCGCTATCAAAATTAAAACACTCACATGCCACCATAACTGACAATAAAGGCTGATGAGTGTCGTAACATCAGCCTCGTTATAGTCAAGTTTGACGCCCTACTCTTGCAATGCCATCAACGTTGATTTGAGGCTTGCTAACTCAGTCATAAAATAGGCCCATTGTTTATCGCTGCTCACTGCGGCTATATCCACCAAGAACTTTGCTGACGTCTGCATATTCTGCTCAAGCTGTGACTCAAGATCATCTGGGTAATACGTTTCATTATTTAAAAGCAGGTTCATAATAATCGGCTGAGCGATATGCAGGTCGGCCTTTTTTTCCATCAACGTTGATATATCTTGATAAATAGTATTTTGATATTGCCGCCAATTCTCGTTGGTATTGACCCACGCTTGTGACCAAACAAAAATAATCTGTTTTTGTTCTTTCGATACCGACCCTAGCCAGCGCTCTAGCCGAGCTTCAATTCGACTTCGATATCGCGCTCTCGAATCTTCATCATTTAACCGCAACTTTTCTTCGTAATAGTCTTGCTGCTTTTCTCTAAAGTTCTTTAAGAATTGACTATCTTGCTTTGGACTAAGCTGCATGCTTAACGCATAAATATCCGGTGAAAACTGATTGATGATCGTGCGAATGTGGTTTTTTATTTGATCACTTTGGTCAACGATAAAAGTAGAATTGAGCTCGGATCGGTCAACCTTTTCAATGGCTTCTAATTGAGTAATATACAGCGGCAGTTGGGTGTCTTTGTGCCATTGCTGCAAAACATTGAGACGCTCATCAAGCTCGGATTCTTGACTCTTTGAGAGAGAGACGAAATCTTCAATATAGCGAATAATCAACCAATCTATATTGTTATAGGCAAATTTAGTTCCGCATCCAGCCAATAGAAAACAGAACAATAATACTGACCAACGGTAATTTGTCATCAAACCCTCTCGCCATTTTTACTGAGTAATGGACTTCCCAATACAACCTTACTAAGGTTAGCTCAAGATCTTGAATACTGGTTCTAGCAGTAATAAACGCGTTTTATCAGACCTTTTCCATCAATATTATGAAGTAAATTGAGGCTCAACCTTGCTAATCTCGTTATTTCGGCAAATGATTAGAATAAAAGCAGCGACTGACCGAAGATAACTTTATTTATATTGTTCACATGACGGAATACGAACCATAAAAACAAATGGTTTACTTATGTTTAAAGGATTTAAATTGGGGGGAAAGCGATGTCCACAACGACTCATGAGACCCAAGAGTTAGAGTACGAACTTTGCTATTTTGACAATGGAAGACTCACTACAATTACGATATCCGCTCATAATCGACAGGAAGCGATAGCTTGGTATCTAAGTGAAGAAAGACATATCAATGATATTTATTCAATCAGGCCCGACGAATAAATTATTGATGCGTCATTAATGGTGAACACCCTTTACTGCATTGTCACAAGTATGGCTCAACAGTAAAGGGAGAACGACTCGAATTACTTCAAAATTCGGGCGCGGAATTGACGCCCTTTCATCTTACCAGATTCGATTTTGTTCAGTGCTTTTTTAGCGACGGATCTTTCTACCGCTACGTAAGCACGCATTGCGAACAGATTGATCTTACCGACCGATTTACCATCAATGCCGCCTTGACCCGTCAATGCACCAAGAATATCACCCGCACGAAGTTTGGCTTTCTTACCGCCGTCAATCTGAATGGTGACCATATTTGAGTAGTACGGCTTCGCGATTGGTTTGGCTGGCAGTTCACATGGCTCAATTGGCATATCCATGTACTCATCAATTTGAGCAACACGGTACATCTCTTTTTCGCTAAAGAAGCTGATCGCAACGCCTTTGCTTCCTGCACGACCAGTACGACCAATGCGGTGCACGTGAACTTCAGGATCGCGAGACAACTCAAAATTGAATACAGCATCGAGGTTGTCAACATCAAGACCACGAGCCGCCACATCCGTCGCCACTAGAATCGAGATGGTTTTATTTGAAAACTGAACCAAAGCTTGATCACGTTCACGCTGTTCCATATCGCCATGAAGTTCGATAACGCTGAAACCTCGGTGGCTCAATTCATCGGTCACGTTCTGTACTTCTTTCTTCGTGTTACAGAACACAACCGCTGATTCTGGTTGATGATGAAGAAGCAGTAACTCTAATGCGTCATCACGAGCCTCTGTCCCTTCCACTTTATAGAAGTATTGCTGAATGCTGGAGTGATCGTGGGTTGATTCAACCTTCACCATTTCTGGGTTACGCATGATGCGGTCCGCAACAGATTTGATCTGTTTAGGGAAAGTGGCACTGAATAGCAAAGTTTGACGTTCTTTTGGTGCCGCTTCAATCACAGCATCTAAAGCATCTTGGAAGCCCATTTCGAGCATGCGGTCGGCTTCATCTAACACCAGTGTGTTCAGCTCAGACAGATCGATACGACCTTTCTCTAAGTGATCAAGAATGCGACCTGGCGTGCCCACCAGAATGTGCGCACCGTGCTCTAGTGAACCAATTTGTGGGCCCATTGGCATCCCGCCACAAAGTGTCAGCACTTTAATATTGTGAATTCCACGAGCAAGAGTACGGATCTCTTTTGCTACTTGGTCTGCAAGCTCACGAGTCGGACATAACACTAAAGATTGAACACGGAAACGCTTAACGCGTAGGTTTTGCAGCACGCCTAATCCAAAAGCAGCTGTTTTACCTGAACCCGTTTTACCCTGACCGATAACGTCCTTGCCATCCAGAATGGTAGGAAGGCTTAACGCTTGAATGGGCGTCATTTCAGTATAACCTAAAGAATCTAACGTATTCAGAAGCTCTGGTTTAAGGGCGATTGAAGAGAATTTTGAAGTGCTCAATGGAAATATCCAACTGGTGAAAAACAGAGTGCATTATGAGTGTTTTTAAAAATTATTCCACCTTAATCACAGTTTTGAGGCAACATGTTAGGCAGAGACAAAAAAACCAGCGTCGATGCTGGTTTTTATATTGTGACATCGAAATCTATATAGAAATACGACCTCCAAAAGCTCTCTATGGCACACCATGACCTTTAGATGCCACCCACACGCGATACCATTGTTCACGAGTCAGTTCGATTTTTAGTGCATCAACCGCAGTCTTCACACGCTCAATCTTACCTGAACCAATAATCGCGATCGGATTCGATGGTAAGCAACGAATCCAAGCGTAAATCACTTGGTCAATGCTGTCTGCACCCACTTCTTGACGAATGGCTTCTAGCTCATCACGAACACGAATTGCTTGTGCAGAATCGCCACTGAAAATGCTACCACCACCGAGACAAGACCACGCCATCGGGCGAATACGATTCATCTGCAATTGATCTAGCGTGCCATCATGAGCCACTTCGAAGTTCAATGGGTTGATTTCAACCTGGTTGGTCACTAATGGCTTACCCAATCGAGATTGAAGCAATTCGAATTGACGCGGTGAAAAGTTAGAAACACCGAAATGCTTAACTTTGCCTACCTTGTGTAGCTCTGCGAACGCTTCTGCTACTTCATCGGCATTCATCAACACGTCTGGGCGGTGAATCAACAATACATCGATATCGTTAACACCTAAGCGCTCTAATGAATTATTGACTGATTGGTAAATATGCTGAGCACTGGTGTCATAGTGATTGATCTTACGATCAGGAGTGTGGTCGCCACATAAGTTGATATCGCACTTAGTGACAATTTGAATTTCATCACGAAGGGCAGGCTCAAGTGCGAGCGCTTCTCCAAACAGCGTTTCACATTGATAGTTTCCGTAGATATCCGCGTGATCGACCGTTGTTATACCAAGCTCAATGTGCTGTTTCAGGAAAGTTAGGCGTTGTTGCGCAGTCATGCCCCACTCAACCGTACGCCAGTACCCCTGCACTAACTCCGAAAGTTCTAGGCCTTGTGGCGCTGTTGTTACTCTTGCAACCATGGGTTGTCTCCTTTATCAATACTGCATGTATCCTATGCCCGTTTAACGAAAGGCTCAACTACAATAAATGCAAAAAGTAAACTCGTTTCTAAAATGTGAGAGCCACAGAAAAATGAACATTTAAAGCAATGATCCGCACCAGAAGTTTTGGACACCGAGTTAAGTGAGTACAATCACTAACGAGGTGAACAATGACAACTAAGAAAACACGAATCAAACATGCTCCTGAATTTAAAGCCGAAGCGCTTAAGTTAGCAGAGAAGGTCGGTGTCTCTGCTGCCGCACGACAGCTTTCGCTATATGAATCTCAAATTTATGGGTGGCGTAAAGCCGTCAAAAAAGATGCGAAAATCAGCGATAGAGAAAGGGAGCTCGCCACTGA